>NZ_JADPLO010000032.1:0-67351 GCF_015667765.1 Bacteroides sp. 1001302B_160321_D4
AAGTGTATGATACAACGTTTGGAAACTTTTCTGTTATAGCTAAAGAATGCCTTTTGGGTATTGGTATACACCCAACCAATCTTTTAACACCTCATTCCATTTTCTATAAGGATAATCCATGGGGATTTCATCCTGAATGGAAGAAGAAAATCGATTTTGATGATTGTAAACCCATTATTATAGGGAATGACGTATGGATTGGATCTAGGGTAATTGTTTTTGAGGGTGTTACAATTGGAGATGGAGCAATCGTCGCTTCAGGAGCTGTTGTAACAAAAGATGTACCTCCATTTGCAGTTGTTGGTGGAGTTCCTGCAAAAATAATCAAGTATCGTTTTTCGCAAGAGATAGTTGATAGAGTTAGAAAACTGAAATGGTGGGATTTATCAGATGATGAAATAACAAAAATAAAAGGACTATTCCATATTGAAAATCCGACTGTTTACGACATTGATAAATATGAAAAAATGTTATAATTAGGCTTGGTAAGAAGTTGTAAATCAATGAGCTATGATTATTTTTATTATGCTAACACTTCAAAATATAGGAGGGCAGCATAATGGGAATGATAAAATATTTAATTGGAAGTATAAAAAACTGTTTAATCCTTCAATATCGCTTTTGACACTCATAGATAATGAGTCTTATGTATCAAGAAAGGCAAAAGTGTATAGTCACGTTCAAGTATATAAGTTCTCCATAGGTGATTATTCTTATGTTGCTGGTAACGCTGAGGTTATATGTACAACTATAGGTCGTTTCTGTTCAATTGCTGATGATGTCATTATTGGATCTGGTATACATACGCTAAACAACGTATCAACATCTCCAATATTTACAGAATCACGCAATGCTTTAGGGGAAGAATGTACTTCTTTAACTAACGCCAATCCATTTAAGCACGTTTCCATAGGAAATGACGTGTGGGTTGGAAGTCGTGCTATCATCATGGGAGGTGTGAATGTTGGTAATGGTGCAGTAATAGGTGCAGGTGCTATTGTAACCAAGGATGTCCCTCCATACGCTATAGTTGGTGGTGTACCTGCAAAGATAATCCGTTATCGCTTCTCTGATGATGTTATCGCTAAGCTTGAAGAAATCAAGTGGTGGAATTTGTCGGAGGACGTACATTAAGGAGAATATTGCATTGTTCCAGAAAAAAGGTTTGACATTGAAGGAACTTGAAGTACTTAAGAGGTGAGTGTATTGAGTAAGAAACACATATTTTTATTTGTTTTCGCTTCAGGTATTATTATAAACTACAAATACCAGGTTCTCGCTGTAAACTTCAATTCTATTGATGAGCAGGCAAATCTTCGTGTCATGACCTTTAATGTCGATTTCTTGAAGGAAGTAGATAAATCTAATGAAAAAAAATCATCTTTTACTGAAGGAAATAAGAGATATTAATCCAGATGTACTTTGCCTGCAGGAATTTTCAAGAGAAAGCTTTAATCTCTTTGCAGATTGTTTAGACTCAATATTTGGATATAACGATATTGGGGGTAATGAAAAGACGTGGAATAGATATGTTTTGTATTCAAAGAAACCACTAAGAAGCTTTAAACATTACTATTGTGTAGGCGATATTGATACCATTGGTTTTGATAGAATAAACAGCAAAGAAGTATGTGATATCACTCGTCAGATGCCTTTGTTTTCTGCCGAGATAGAAGTAGAACCAGAACTATGGGTAACAGTATTCTCATGTCATCTTCGATCAAGCGCCTATAGTACCGCTCGCAGGGAGATGGACGAGGATGCTAGCTGGTATGAGGGTATTCCACAATACTATCGCAACTATAAGATTGGCAAGCGCATTCGAGACTATGAGGCTGATAATGTAAGGAGGTATGTGGAAGCAGTCCAAGTAGAAGGCAAGCCGGTCATAGTAGCTGGAGACTTCAATGATTGGTGTGGCAGCTATTGTATGAATACCATTGAGGGCGAGACTCTCAAAGATACATGGTGGGAGGGTGGCAATTGTTTCGGCTTTACCTACAAGGGTTGGAATCTGCGATTACGATTGGACCACATGCTTTATAGTAACGAGTTTGAGCTTTGCAGTGTGCATGTACGTGATAGTGAGGTTTCCGACCATCGGGCTAGCTAATTTTAGGTTGAAGTGAAGGGGGATGCGCATTGCCAATATTTCGTGGTATAGAGCATTATCATCGCATGTTACATGATAAGTATGAATATGAATACTGAATTGCAAATTTTACAGCGAGGCATTGAAATGCTTTCTTCTCCAATTCGCAAACTCGCACCTTTGGCGTATGAGGCTGAGGATCATGGAGTGAAGATATATAGGCTGAATATTGGTCAGCCGGATATTAAGACACCACAGAAGGCTTTGGACGCATGGGAGAATGTGGACAGGAGCACTCTGGAATATAGCCCATCACAGGGTTATAAGTCATTGAGACAGGCACTTGTCAATTACTATGATAGATACCAAATAAAGCTTACGGCTGACGATATTATCATCACTTCGGGGGGCGGAGGCTGTACTGTTTGCCTTCATGAGTTGCCTGAATTCTGGTGACGAAATTATCGTGCCAGAGCCTGCGTATGCTAACTATATGTCGTTTGCTATATCGGCAGGTACGGTTATCCGTACCGTGACTACAACGATCGAGGAGGGCTTCTGTCTGCTAAAGGTGGAGAAATTTGAGGAGCTGATCAACGAACGCACGAAGGCCATCCTTATCTGTAATCCAAACAACCCGACTGGCTACCTCTACACGCAGAAGGAGATGAACCAGATTCGCGACCTCGTGAAGAAGTACAACCTGTACCTCTTCTCGGACGAGGTGTATCGTGAGTTCATCTACACCGGTTCGCCTTACATCTCGGCTATGCACCTGGAGGGCATTGAGCAGAATGTGGTGCTGATTGATAGTGTCAGCAAGAGGTATTTAGAGTGCGGCATCCGCATAGGTGTGCTCATCATGAAGAGCGAGACTGTTCGCAAGACGGTGATGAAGTTCTGTCAAGTTCGTCTGTCCCCCCCATTGATAGGTCAGATTGTGGCAGAGGCATCGATTGAGAGAACAGAGGCATATAGCCGTGAGGTGTATGAGGAATATACCGAACGCAGAAAGTGTCTGATTGATGGTGTGAACCGCATTGATGGCTGCTACACACCGATTCCGACGGGGCGTTCTATACGGTGGCAAAACTGCCGGTAGATGACACGGAGAAGTTCTGTGCATGGTGCCTGAGCGAGTTCGTGTATAAGGATGACCTGACACCTGCTAAGACCAAGTTTAGTGGTAAAGAGCTCGAGTGTATAGGAGAAACTATTATGATGGCTCCTGTAGTTGGTTTCTATACCAATCCGGAGTTGGGCAAAAATCAAGCTCGCCTTGCGTATGTGCTTTGCAAGAAGGATCTGCAGAGAGCATTGACTATTCTCGAAGCTGCTATTAAGGAATACAATTCATTGAATAAATAAGACTAAAACAATATGTACGTACATTTCTTTAAAAGAGTCATTGACTTTATGGTAGCACTTTGCTTGCTGCCTTTCTTCTGTGTTATTTATATCGTATTGGCTCCATTTTATTTCTTTATGGATAGAGGTCCGATGTTCTATAGTGGTAAGCGACTGGGCAGGTATGGAAATCCATTTCCTATGCATAAGTTCCGCTCAATGAAGGTGAATGCGCCAGATATCCGACTGAAGGATGGTTCGACATACAATGGTGATGACGATCCTCGTGTAACTTCACTCGGTAGGTTTATTCGTAAGATCAGCTTGGATGAGATTCCTCAGATTCTGAATGTACTGAAGGGAGACATGTCGTTGATTGGTCCTCGCCCTGACCCACTGGATTGGTTGGATAAGTACAAGGAGGAGGAGAAGGTGTTCCTGAATGTGCGCCCAGGTATTACGGGTTACAATCAGGCTTATTTCCGCAATAGTGCCGATGCACAGGAGAAGATTGACAACGACGTTTATTATGCAAAGAATATCTCGTTTGCATTGGACGTGAAGATCATCTTGAAGACTGTTAAGACAGTTCTCTTTAGAGAAAATGTTAATGTAACAAGGGAATAATGAGAGAATACGGTAGCGAACATCCTGCGATTATTTTGCCGGATGGATACTTTGAAGATTTGAGCGAATTGGGACGTGAGGTGTTGTACTTGCGTTCCGGTCGTGAGGCTCTTTTGTTGACCGCAATAGCCGCTTGTGATGCAAAGGATAAGACTATTCTCTTTCCTGTATACTGCTGTTGGTCGATGAGTGCACCATTTGAGAAGGCTGGTTGGAAGGTGGTATATTACCGTCTGAACGAAGACCTGACAGTAGATACCGACTATCTTAAATATCTATTACTAACATATAAACCACAGGCAGTACTGACCATGAACTTCTATGGAAGTGCATCGACAGAAGCAGCAGTAAAGGTGGTGAAGGAGTTTGACAAGAAGATAAAGGTGATTGAGGATTTCAGTCATTGCACGTTCTCTATTCGTCAGATCATGAATCCAGAGGTGGACATGTATGTGTCGAGTATCCGTAAGTCGGTGGGCGTATGTGATGGTTCGGTGATACTGAGTAAGGAGCCTATGCCAAAGCAGTATATCCAAGAAGAACAGAAGGACTTTGCCGACAAGCGTTTTGTGGCTCAGACTGAGAAAAAGCGCTACACATGGAGCAAGGATCAGGAAAAGAAGCTGGAATTTTTGAGTACCATTCGCGAGTGCGAGGGTATCATAGATGGGTTTACGGCTGTTCGTCCTATCTCGGAGCGTGCCAAGAAGATGCTGGCTATGGTGAATGGCGAGGAGATTGCGTTTGCACGAAGAGAAAATATGCGCCATCTTTGGACGAGACTGAATGAGTTCCAAGAGGCTTCAGGAGGTTCAAATGATTTCAAGTTGGTTCCTGGATTGGAGCGCTCGTTCGAGAAAGAAGGCAGTTCGCCTTTCTCGTTGCCTATCCTGGTTGAAAATCGAGATGAGATACAAGGAGCCTTAGCCAAGAGGGGCGTATATACCCAGTGGCTATGGCCATTGTGTGATGAGGCAGTGGCGATATGTCCTGTTTCGAAAGAAATGAACGAGAAGATGCTTTCGGTGCCTATCGACCAGCGTTTTTCCTGGGATGACATCGAAGAGATTGCGAATATTATTATTGACGTTGTAAAAAATAAAAATATGCAACAGAAAAGACTATTAGTTCTGGCAGCAGGTATTCTTCAGATTACTGTCATTAAGAAAGCGAAGGCCATGGGCTATTATGTGATTGCTGCTGATGGTGATCCGAATGCTTGTGGTTTCAACTATGCTGATAAGGCAATATGTGCGAACATCACAGATGAGGAAGTGATGCTTAAGATAGCTCGCGAGGAGCGGGTAGATGGCGTGATACATCCTTGCTCGGAAGTGAGTATGAACGTGATGGGCAGAATCAATGAAGTGTTGGGGCTGGCTGGTATCACAAAGGAACAAGCGATTCGTGCAACGAACAAGCACTTGATGCGTGAGGCTTTTGAGAAAGGTAATGCGCCTTCACCAAAGAGCATTCTAACAGAGAGTTCTGAGGATGCATGGAATCACCTGCAGAATGACTTTGAGGGTACTGATGCTATTCTGAAACCAAGCAGAAATAGCGGTAGCCGTGGTATTGCTAAAGTGACAAAAAACATTGATAAGTCGGAGTTTATTAAGGCATACGAGATTGCTTTGGAGGAAAGTCGCGATAAGTCGGTACTGATAGAGCAGTTTATAGAAGGTCCAGAGTTCTCCATCGAGATTATCGTGTGGAATGGTAAGGTGAATGTGCTGACCGTAACCGATAAAAAGACGACTGAGGCACCACATTTCGTGGAATTGGGTCACAACCAACCATCATGCCATTCGGCTGAGGAAGTTGAGACCTTGAAGGCTGCTGCTGTGGCTGGCGTGAAGGCATTGGGCGTAAACAACTGTGCATGTCATGCAGAGGCAAAACTGATGGATGGCAAGGCTTATCTGATGGAGATTGGTGCTCGTCTTGGTGGTGACTTCATTTCAACAGAGTTGACCCACTTGAGCACAGGTATTGATATGGTTGCTGCTGCCGTGAATGTGGCACTTGGCGTAGAACCTGATCTGAGTGTGAAGGAAGAGCCAAAGGGTGCTTGCATCCGATACATGACTCCTAAACCTGGAAAGTTGGTAAGCATCTCGAATACAGAGGTGCTGGATGATCCTCGTGTATATAAGAAGAAGATATATGTACAGATAGGTGACGAAATTCCTGAGGTGACGTCTTCGCTTTGTAGAAGCGGTCATGTGATTGTGACTGAAAAGACCTCACAGGCAGCTATTGAGTTGGCTGAAAGACTGATAAGTGAAGTTAAACTGGAAACTGAATAAATGAAACAGAAGAAAGCGATATTTCCATGCTCGTACTACTTGCCTGAGACAGCGGCAAGTCTGTACATCACAGACAACATAGTGCATGCGTGCGCTGAGAATGGGCTGGAGGTGGATCTGTACACCCCAACACCAACCCGCAGTGTGCCTGAGGGTGCAACGTGGGTGAGAGAGGAAGAGCAGGTAGATGGCAAGTTGCGCATCCACCGCTTCCATCTATATGGTGAGGGTAAGAACCCTGTGCTAAGAGCCCTTCGCTATCTGTTTGGCGAACTGGCATTGCTGCATAAGTGCATGTGGACAAGTTACGATGTGGCGTTTATCGACTCGACTCCTCCTATCCAGGGACTGAAAAATCCGCTGATAAAGTGGATAAAAAGGAAGCCTGTAGTGTATAATGCACAGGACATCTTTCCTGACTCGCTGGTGGGAACAGGATTGACCAAGGAAGGTTCGCTGATATGGAAGATTGGCAGAATTGTGGAGAAGATAACCTACAAGTATGCCGACAAGATCATCGTTATTAGCGAGGACTTCAAGAAGAACCTGCTGGCCAAGGGTGTGCCTGAGAAGAAGATTGAGGTTGTATATAACTGGGTTGATCAGAATGCCGTGGTGAATGTGGACCGTGCGGAGAACAAGCTGTTTGACAAGTATGGTCTTGATCGCTCGAAGTTCTATTTGGAATACTCGGGTAACATCGGACTGACACAGAACATGGACATGCTGCTGGAGTGTATGAAGGAGTTTCAGGAGGATTGTCCTGACCTGCATCTGGTGCTAGTGGGTGAAGGTGCTTACAAGAAGAACGTGGAGGAGATAGTGGAGCGTGATGGACTGAAGAACGTACACATGTTGCCGTTCCAGCCATACGAGGATATCTCGTACGTGTTCTCGCTGGGTGATGCCGGACTGGTGATCTCGAAGCCTGGAGTGGGTGCGAACTCAGTGCCTTCGAAGACATGGAGTATCATGTCGGCTTCACGACCTGTGCTGGCTAACTTCGATGAGAACGAATTGAAGACCATTGTTGCCGACAATGACTGCGGACTATTTACGGCTGCAGGCGATAAGGAGGTGTTCAAGACGGCTGTGCTGAAGCTGTTTAATGATCGTGAGGCTTGCAAGCGCATGGGTGTGAACGGCCGAAAGTTCGTAATGGATAATCTGACCAGAGAACATGGCACTTCGAGATATGTAGAGGTGCTGAAGAGTGTGATTAAGGAGAAATAAGTGAAGGAAAACGAAAAGATATTGTTGGAGTTGGTGAGGATGGGATGGCATAATGATGCGGTCTCGTCCTTGCCCTCTTCCATTTCTTGGCAGGATGTGATGGCGACGGCAGAACCTCAAGGAATGTTGGCTATTGCATTCGACGGCATTCAGAAGATACCAAGGGAGCAGATGCCTCCGATGGAGTTGCTGATGGATTGGCTGGGGCAGACTTCATACTATGAGCAGATATATGAGAATCACAGGCAGACCATTGCTAGTTTGGCAAAATTTTACAACGACAATGGATTGTGTATGATTCTGCTGAAGGGATATGGACTGAGTTTGAACTATCCTGTGCCTAATCATCGTCCAGTTGGAGACATAGACATCTTGATGTCAAACATTAAGCCTAACCATAACCACTCAGAACGATCTAAACGCTCGGAAATGCTGTACCAGTATGCTGATCAGATGATTCATGACAAACTGGGTATTGAGGTGGATAATGGTCATCATCATTCGGTGTTCCATTATCAGGGAGTGATGGTGGAGAATTATTACGACTTCATCAATGTGCATTCGCACAGGTCGAACGTTGAGAATGAGTTGTTGTTCAAGAAACTGGCTGAGGAAGGTGCTCGTGAGCATGAGGTGGATGGCGTGAAGATTCTGTTACCATCGGATATACTGAATATACTGTTCGTGTGTAGGCATAATGCTTGCCACTTTGCGAGTGAGAAAATCACTCTACGTATGCTCTTAGATTTTGCACTACTCGCAAAATCAGTTTCTAAAGCGGTTGGAGAGTTTACAAAACCATTCGACTGGAATCGCTTCTGGCAGTTGGTGGAATGGATGGGCATGAGGGATTTCGTTTTGGTTCAGAATGCTATCTGTGTGGAGTATTTCGGTTTCGACAAGGAGATTTTCCATACGCCATCTCGCTACTGCTTGTGGGCATCGGACAACAAGACTTTGGTGGAACGCATGATGCGCGACATCTTCGAACCGGAAGATACTGGCGAGGAGAAGAAGGGTATCAACTATTTGTACCATCGTCTTGCCTGTGGTGGACTAACCGTTGGAAACACAAGATGATGTATTCTGATAGTCTCTTTTCCACATTGGTTGATCAGGTAAAGAGCCATTTGATGAAACCATCGACAATTTTTTTGGTATAAATTTTGATGGAGGCAGCGGATCTTGCGGAAGAAAAGTTGCATTGCCAAAAGGCAAATAGAAAAGTTGCCAACAAGTGATGTTGTCTTCATCTTTTCTAAGAATATAAGTATAACATAAAAATATTACACATTATGTCAATGAAATTGCGTAACGTGCCTTTCAGTCCTCCTGATATGACTGAGGCAGAAGCAGAAGAGGTAAAACAGGCTATCTTGAGTGGTTGGATTACGACTGGCCCTCGTACTAAGAAGCTTGAGAAGCTTGTTGCCCATTATGTGGGCGTGAATGATAGTTTGGAAGTGCAGAATCCGAATTGTGTGTGCTTGAACTCACAGACGGCTTGTGCGGAGATGGCGCTTCGTCTTCTGGGCATCGGTAAGGGCGACGAGGTGATAGTGCCGGCATATACTTATACGGCAAGTGCATCGATTGTGGATCATGTGGGTGCGAAGATCGTGTTTGTGGATGTGCAGAAAGATTGCCTTGAGATGAACTATGAGGCGGTGGAGGCTGTAGTCACGGAGCGCACGAAGGCGATTATCCCTGTGGATTTAGGCGGTATCCCTTGCGACTATGACCGTCTGATGGCGATTGTGGAGCGCAAGAAGGGGTTGTTCGTGCCAAAGACTGACCTGCAGAGGATGATCGGTCGTGTGGCTATCTGTTCGGATTGTGCGCACTCGTTCGGTGGCTATAGGATGAAGGATGGTAAGAAGGTGATGTGTGGCGTGATGGCAGACTTCTCGTCTTTCAGCTTCCATGCCGTTAAGAACTTCACTACTGCTGAAGGTGGGGCTTTGACTTGGAACTTGCCTTTTGGCGAGGAACTGGTTCAGGTGGAACTCGATAGAAATCCAGAGAATACATTCAGCGCGTTGCCTGAGAAGGAGGGCGAAACATGGAATGCGAACCTCTACCGTAAGACGCAGTTACTTTCGCTTCATGGTCAGAACAAGGACGCGTTGGCGAAAACGAAGCTAGGTGCTTGGGAGTACGACATCGTGGGGCCATGGTTTAAGTGCAACATGACTGATGTGGTGGCTGCATTGGGTTTGATCCAGTTCGAGCGTTATCCTGAAATGCTTGCTAAGCGCAAGGAAATGATTGAGAAGATGAATACTGCATTTGCCGATCTCAATGTTGCAGTTCTGAACCACTATAGCGAGAACAACTGTTCGAGCGGTCACCTCTACATTGTTCGTCTTCTTGGTAAGACTCGTGAGCAGACAAACGAGGTGATCGAGAAGATGGCAAAGCGTGGCATTGCAACCAATGTTCACTATAAGCCTCTCCCAATGATGACTGCTTATAAGAAGATGGGCTTCGACATCAAGGATTTTCCGAATGCCTACCACATGTTCGAGAACGAAATCACCCTTCCTCTGAACACCAAGATGTCAACGGAGGATGTTGACTATGTCATTGAGAACTTTGTGGAGATTGTAGGATTATTGTAGGGATATTTCGGTGTTATGCCAATAATCAAGAAACTTGTAAGAGGTGTGTGCAAATTCTGTGTATACTCCTCTGACCACAAAAGATAGACTGCAGTTGCTTTAGTACAAAATAATTATGATTTGTAATAAATGTTTGCATATCTTTCTTTGCGAGTTCTGCAATAATCTTCATCAATGAGCGAATAGCATCCTAGATGCGGATTACCTTTAGGTTCATCGAGAATAAATGCAGGGGCTAAAGAGAATCCACGTTTACGTCAGAACTTCGATTTGCGTACCTCACCTGCTGATACCAGCCAGCGAATGCTTAACGCGTTACTTCCGGGTACAGTTGTGTCCATTCATCGGCATGAAGATACTGCCGAAACTGTAATCTGCCTGTGTGGCAGTTTGGACGAAGTAATTTATGAGGAAGTAGTTTCATATGAGAATGATATGGATGATTTTCAGAAAAGGATGAATGTGCAAGATGTAGTTCGTAAGGTGGAGTATCGAGAAGTACAACGCATTCACCTCAATTCCGTAGAAGCCAAATATGGTTGCCAAATCCCCAAAGGCGCATGGCATGCAGTAGAGGTGATTGAGCCTTCTGTGATATTTGAAGCTAAAGATGGAGCATATAAATCAGAGTAAGAAGGAGAGATAACTAGATGAGTGAAAATAACGATTGGGTATTGCTGGAAAATGGCTATAAAAAGGCGTGAGATCGAGTGGTATCACGCCTTATTTTTAATTTTATAGTGTCTTTGAAAACCGCTTTTGGAGCTACTTCTGATAAGAAATTATTTGGGAATACTCTTTCACCGCATCAAAACACGGACATCCTTTCATTGGATTCAAGTCCCGGTGTCCCACGACCAATGCTTTCGGAAACTGCCTTTTCAACTCCCTCAACAAAGCAAGCAAAGCTCCTTTTTGCTCCAATGTACGCGTATCTTTCGGTTTCCCGTTCGCATCCAGTCCTCCCTCATAACAAACACCTATCGAATGGGTGTTATGATTACGGCAGTGTGCTCCGACCTTTTCTAACGCACGTCCCCGGTGAATCTCCCCATCACGAGTGATGTAAAAATGATAGCCAATATCACGGAAACCACGGTGCAAGATATGATCCTGTCGGCAAGCCTCCGCCGAAAGGGACTTTCCTTCCGGCGTGGCACTGCAATGAATGATAATTAATGTAATAGTCCGCATGGGGTTATATGCAACTTTGTATTCCGAACACACCTCCGATGGCGGTGGCTACAGTGATAACGATTTTGAGGACTAAGCTCCATACAGAGCGGGAAGATGATGATTTACTCATACAATAACAGGTTTTAAATAAATTAATAATAGTTTTCTTTTACCACAGATTTACTGTAGGTTTGCCATAGGTTTACCACAGATCTACACAGACTCACACAGATAAATAATCGACTACTTTAGCAACTACCAATTCAATATAATCTGTGGAAATCTGTGTAGTCTGTGGTGAATCTTTTAGGCAGCCGGGTCAGGCGCCTCGCCACCTCCATCCGGTTTCGGATCAGGGTTGTCACCCGAATCAGAACCTCCTCCGGCAGTTGTCGGTTTCTGATATTCCGCCTGCTGCTTCAACTGACTGTCGAGTTTCAGATTATTGGTCGACAGATTACCGGTGGCACGGGCTTTCAGACGCATGCCGCTAATATTCTTTTCCAACGAGAACTCTTCCAGCGTATTGGCTGCCTTACTGCGAATACCCACACCAAAAATGGCAAGATCATCAATTTTCACACACTTGCCGTCTAGCAACAATTCCTTGATGCAATCTACCATATCCGAAAGCACACCTTTGATGACACCACCGGAATACGGTGAATTGTGCTTCGACATGTGTTCGGCAAGCTTTGCCAAATCAAACGTCTCGTCGCTTACTGCACGGGCGAACCACTTACCCGCATTCAAGCCTTTCTTCTGCTGGTTCTGATAAATTTTGTAACGAATCATAAAACAATAAATTAAAGGGTTAAACATATTGTCCGGGGATTCTTTTCCCTTTCGACGATACAAAAATACTACTCCGGATCTCCCGGAAATCAGCTGTGCACGGTTGTGTCTGGTAGCGGTCGGTTATTTGTCATTATAGTCGGTTATTCAATGGAAAAACGTTGGTTATATAGTCGTTTTTTGTTATTTTTGTAACAGTAAATCAGAAATATATCCATCATGAGTGAATTTAAAATACGTGCTTACGGGCGCATGGAACTGGCGCAACTCTATTCTCCACAACTAACTGACATCGCTGCCTATCGAAAAATGAAGAAATGGATCTCTTTGTGTCCCGGACTTCTACAACGCCTGTACGACTTAGGCTACGAATCAAAGCGACGCTCATTCACACCGTTGGAGGTGAGAGTCATTGTGGATGCTTTAGGAGAGCCTTAAATAAAGCGTCGCTTTATGGTGTATAAAGCACCGCTTTACGATGTCTAAAGCTTAGCTTTACACCTCCTAAAGCGATGCTTTATGCAGGACAAACGATTGTTTCAGTCAAAACGGATGTGGTAATTGAAATGACTACTGCATCCGTAAATAAAACGGGTACAGTAGGTACACTTTTTCCGGTTCACTCATACACACACGCACGCGCATACAACCCTTTACCGTCCATACTGATTAATTTTCCGTGTTTGGTGAGACGCTTCAGCCAAGTGAGGGCTGTGTTTTCCTTAATTCCCATGGCAACTGCTTCTTCCAGTAACTGTGTACGAGTAAATTCATCACCCAGTTTCTGGAAGAGATAATCACGATCGGCATTAGGACGGTGGCTGATTTCTGTATTGGGGAGGAACGATAGAATATGCGTGGCATGACAGTAGAGAGGTTCCGCAAGACTAAGCACAGCATGAAAGTCTTCCTGTGAAATGGATACATCCCAACGAGTGATGATGTCATCTTTGCGGTTGTCCGCAGGAATCTCCTTGTCCGGTGTGAAAGGAGAGGTGGGGGAGGTCTTGAAGTCGTAGGGCTGCGGGCTTTCGAGGGCACGCAATACGGCTACTTCCGACATGATTCTGCATAGATTGACGGCCAGACGTGCCACAAAACTATACATTTCCCTTCCATTAGCTACACTGGAGCGTTCAAACAAGTTGGAAAAGACGGTGTCGATTTCTTCTTTTTGTTCATCCGTGAGTTGCAGGGTATGAATGCCGTGCGCTTTTATCACGCTCAACTTTTCTTTCCATTCCAGTCCCATAGCGGTGAATATCTCCTCCCAATCTATCTCGTTGTCCATAAATTGGCTGATCCATTTACTGATTCCGCACATGTAATAATATAATTGGCGGGAGTATGATCCGTCTTCTGCCGTCGGAATGAAAGTTTGCACCTGCGACGGCGTACCCGAAATCAGGACGGAAAGATAGCTTTTCTTCACTTCCCGGTATTCCTGGTCGGTGCGGCGGTTGTAGGACAAGCGGTCGTGGTCGAACGCTTTGCGCAGGGTATCGCTCCAATGACCGTGATCCGATCCGATGGCGGTGGAAAGGGTGTCCGCTTCCGCTTCGCAGATAAGTCCGGTTCCGTCGGAGTCCATGATGTTTTGTAGGATACCCGTACCGGTGTTGTTGCCCGAAATGAGGAACATCCTGTTAGGGGGCATTTGTGGAGCCTCCTTTTTGGTTCGTTCTTTTCCCATTGCATCGTACTCGGCTTTCTCTTTTTTGTATGCTTTCATCTGTATGGTCACTTCTTTGCGGATCTCGTCGTGGATAGGTTCCACGAGTAAGCGGATGTAGGAAAGGATACCTTTGCCGGAAGCCGAAGGAGCCACTACGAAACATTGGAGGCTGGGGTGATGGTATTTGCCGCCATATAGGCATCGCACGTGGCGCGACATACAAGCACCCAGGGCAGTGAGCGCTCCCAATAACATGATGTCGTGTTGTATTGGGCTGCTCCCGGCTTTTATGATACGTTGCAAGAATTCCGGCCAGTTGTTTTTCGGAAAAGTGGGCAATTGATGTTGCGGTTCACTGCCCGGTAATAGTTCTTCTTCCCCTTCTCTTTCTTCGGAGATATTGTCATTCCCTACCTTATTACACGCGCCCGTGTGTGGGGGAAATTTGCGTGCTGTACCTGCTGTACCTTTTGTACCTGTGGGATGTTTGGGCATTTCTTCTATGCAGATGCTTACTCCCGTCGCTTCGGCCAGGTGGAAAGCGGTGCCCAAGTGCACTTCTCCACGTTGGGTGTGGAGTGCGTTGGAGAATACCCGTTCGGCATGTTCGCGCTGATACTTGGGAGACACCCGGCACAGGCGATGAAAAAAGTCACGTCCTGCTTCACCGCAATCCGTTGCGATGGCGAATGACAATTGTACGTATTCAAGATAGGTGGGAGCAATGTCCGCTCCTGCCGCTTCGACTGCTTCGGTGAGACGGCATAAAGATTCAATATCGGTCATGTTTTGATTTTTATAAAATAATGTTTAATTATTCTCGTTTACTTGGTTCTGAACAATGCTTCCGGGTCGTAACTAAGGAAACAGGATCTCACGAGGTCTTTGCCGGAGAAATCTACTTTGGATTTCGTTTCGGAAGAAACCGCTGTTACCGTATTGTATGCCGTCTCTACGTACCGCATCGCCCAACTCATGTTTTCTGTGATATTTTTTGTATCATTTGTCGTGGAGGAATAATGGCAAGGAACAAATGCCTTTACACCCAGTCCGCTGGGGCTGATAAAGGTGAGTACAGGTTGTAGGAGAGGATCGTCATAGAGCATACGTCGCATTTCTACTGCTTCCTGATAAGAGTGGAGACCGTCCACATCTACTATCACCAGATGAGACGGGGAGACGAAATCCTTACAGCTACGGCGGGTGAATGTGCCGCAAGGGGTCACATACGGAAGCAATGATGCTTTGGCGGCTCGTATATCTGTGGCATTCCGTACTTGTGCGGTCAGGGTTTTGAGATTCTCATTGCAAGTAATCATTTGGAAAACTTGTTCGATGGAGACTTCGCAGAAGGGGATAAGCGTGGGAGGAGTCATCAGTCGGCCTTGTTTGTCTTTGATGGGAGCGATAGGTGGCATAAAATAGGACATTCTGTAGTTGTTTGACATCATTTTCTTTTTGTTATAAGTTAAAATGTTTATTTTTGCAAAAAATATGAGTGTGTTTCAAAAACACGGCATGAAGGTAGTAATAACAAAATAGACTCTACCCTGATATGTGAGGATAAAAGTTAAAATATTTAATTATTAAAGTGTGTATTTAACAACAAAAAACAAAGATGAAAAAGAAAACGGTTTGTTGCAGTGATTTGGGAGCTTATATTAATGAGTTGCTTAAACGTGCGAAATTGAAAAATGGGTATGTATGCGAGACCCTGGGTATGGGACATGATGTTTTGAATGGCATAAAAAAGGGCTAAATCTCCCATTGAACGATTATATAAAAGTAATGAATCTCTGTTTGAATGCCTACAACGAAGAGGAGATTGAACTGATTTTGAATACGTTGGTGAGAATGTATCTGCGCTACTACAAGAAGAGGATAGTGGAGTAATCCGTGAAATAATTGATAGAAAATCCCGGCTGAATAAATAAAAACGGCCGGGATTTTTTTGTTTAGGATGTCTATTTGTCATTCTTGGGAAATATCAAATGGTAGCCATACCTTTTCCGTGTGCGATAACGAAAACACAAAAAATAACATTTTATTAGGTAGAAAAAGTTTGAGGAATGCTTCGTAGTTCACAAATAATGATTAAATTTGCCGCGATTTGTAATGCGGAGTTTGCAAAATGACGAATAATACTATAAAGCATCTAGGTATTGTGGAAAACATACAGGGTTCTCATCTGTCGGTGAGGATTGTCCAGACATCGGCTTGTGCGGCATGTAGCGCAAAGGGGCATTGTTCCTCGGCGGATAGTAAGGACAAAATCATAGATATCATAGATACCGCAGCTTCTTCCTATCAGGTGGGAGAGAAGGTGATGGTGGTCGGCGAAACGTCGATGGGCATGATGGCGGTATTGTTGGCTTTCGTATTTCCTTTCGTACTTCTTATATTTTCGTTGTTTCTTTTGATGGCATTGATAGAGAATGAACTGTATGCAGCTCTTCTTTCTCTGGCTGTACTTATACCTTATTATTTCGTTTTATGGCTTAACAAAACGCGACTCAAACAACAATTTTCATTTACTATAAAACCAATAAATAACTAAAAACATTATGAATTTGATTCTGATTGCAGTGATTTCATTGGGAGCTATAGCGCTCGTGTTGGCCGCTATTCTTTATGTGGCTTCCAAGAAATTTGCCGTGTATGAAGACCCGCGGATTGCCCAGGTGGGAGAAGTGCTTCCCCAGGCTAATTGTGGTGGATGTGGCTATCCCGGTTGTAGCGGCTTTGCCGACGCTTGCGTCAAAGCCGGTTCGCTGGATGGTAAATTCTGCCCCGTAGGCGGACAGCCTGTCATGGCACAAATTGCTGATATCCTAGGGCTTGCAGCCGGAGAAGCTGAACCGATGGTAGCAGTGGTAAGATGTAACGGAACGTGTATGAATCGTCCGCGTATTAATCAGTACGACGGTGCGAAGAGTTGCGCTATTGCCGCTTCGCTCTATGGTGGGGAAACGGGTTGTAGTTACGGATGTCTGGGGTGTGGTGACTGTGTGGCTGCCTGCCAGTTCGATGCCATCCACATGAATCCTGAAACAGGACTTCCGGAAGTGGATGAAGCGAAATGTACCGCTTGCGGTGCCTGTGTGAAGGCTTGTCCGAAGGCGATCATCGAAATCCGTCCGCAAGGAAAGAAATCACGCCGTGTGTATATCTCTTGTGTGAATAAAGACAAGGGAGCTGTGGCACGCAAGGCTTGTACAGTGAGTTGTATCGGCTGTGGCAAATGCGTGAAGACTTGTCCGTTCGAAGCTATCACGTTGGAGAACAACTTGGCTTACATCGATCCGCACAAGTGTAAATCTTGCCGGAAATGTGTGGAAGTCTGTCCGCAGAATACCATTATCGAATTGAATTTCCCGCCGAGGAAACCGAAAGAAGAAGCTCCGGCTGCTCCAAAACCGGCTGCTGTTTCTAAAGAAGCGGTGGAAACTCCTGCACCGGCGGCAAAAGTGGAAACTCCTGCTGAAAAGGCTACAGAAGCTCCGAAAGTAACAGAATAATAACAGAATAAAATACAGAACTGTATGTTAAAGACATTTTCAATTGGTGGAGTTCATCCACACGAAAATAAATTGTCGGCACATCAACCTATTATCACAGCGGAAGTTCCTGCAAAGGCTGTTATTTTGCTGGGGCAGCACATTGGTGCGCCTGCAAAACCGGTTGTAGCGAAAGGGGATGTAGTAAAGGTAGGCACTAAGATTGCTGAACCTGCCGGCTTTGTTTCGGCAGCAATTCACTCTTCAGTCAGCGGTAAAGTGGCGAAGATTGATACCATAGTAGATGCCAGCGGTTATGCGAAACCTGCTATCTTTATTGATGTGGAAGGCGACGAATGGGAAGAAACAATCGACCGTAGCGCCACACTGGTGAAGGAATGTGAACTTCCGGCGGAAGAGATCGTGAAGAAAATTGCCGATGCCGGAATCGTTGGTCTGGGCGGTGCTTGTTTCCCTACACAGGTGAAACTTTGTCCTCCTCCTTCTTTTAAAGCTGAATGTGTGATTATCAATGCCGTAGAGTGTGAACCTTACCTGACTGCCGACCATCAGCTGATGCTGGAACACGCGGAAGAAATCATGGTAGGTGTTTCTATCCTGATGAAAGCGGTGAAAGTGAACAAGGCATTTATCGGAATCGAAAATAATAAGCCGGATGCCATCGAACTGATGACGAAAGTGGCTTCCAGCTACGCAGGCATCGAAGTAGTGCCCTTGAAGGTGAAATATCCGCAAGGAGGTGAAAAGCAGCTGATTGATGCAATCACCAAGCGTCAGGTGGCCAGCGGTGCATTGCCTATCTCTACGGGAGCAGTAGTGCAGAACGTGGGAACAGCATTTGCCGTTTATGAAGCTGTGCAGAAGAATAAACCATTGTTCGAACGGGTGATTACCGTGACGGGAAAGTCGGTTGCGAAGCCGTCTAATTTCCTGGCTCGTATCGGTACACCGATGAAACAGTTGATTGACGCTTGCGGCGGTTTGCCCGAAGATACGGGTAAGGTGATCGGTGGCGGTCCGATGATGGGTAAGGCGTTGGTAAATATCGAGGTTCCTACTGCGAAGGGCAGTTCCGGTATCCTGATTATGAATCAAAAGGAAGCCAAACGTGGTGAAGCTCAAACCTGCATCCGTTGTGCGAAGTGCGTGAGTGCCTGTCCGATGGGACTGGAACCGTACTTGCTCGGAGCCTTGTCTGAAAACGGAGATTTTGAAACAATGGAAAAAGAAAGAATCATGGATTGTATCGAGTGCGGCTCTTGCCAGTTCACTTGTCCTGCCAACCGTCCGCTGCTCGACTACTGTCGTCTGGGCAAAGGCAAAGTAGGAGCTATGATTCGTGCACGTCAAGCTAAAAAATAACGAATATGGAAAATAAATTAATCGTATCACTATCGCCCCACGTTCATGGCGGAGACAGCGTACAGAAAAATATGTATGGCGTGCTGATTGCACTGATTCCGGCTTTTCTGGTGTCTCTCTATTTCTTCGGACTGGGTGCCCTGATTGTCACGGCTACTTCCGTTGCGGCTTGTTTGTTCTTCGAATGGGCGATCGGAAAATATTTAATGAAGAAACCGACCACCACCATCTGCGACGGCTCTGCCATCATCACAGGTGTGTTGCTGGCATTTAATTTACCGTCTAACCTGCCTATCTGGATTATCATCCTCGGTGCACTGTTTGCTATCGGTGTAGGCAAAATGTCTTTCGGTGGATTAGGCTGCAATCCTTTTAATCCGGCACTGGCAGGACGTGTGTTCCTGTTGCTTTCTTTCCCGGTGCAGATGACCAGCTGGCCGGTAGTCGGACAGTTGACCGCTTATACGGATGCTACCACCGGTGCCACTCCGCTGGCCTTGATGAAGCAAGCCATTTACGGTGACACTGCCGCTTTAAGCCAGATTCCGGACGCATTGACCTTGTTGATCGGACAGAATGGCGGATGCTTGGGTGAAGTGAGTGCACTGGCTCTGCTGATCGGACTCGTTTATATGCTCTGGAAGAAAATCATCACCTGGCATATTCCTGTGTCTATCCTGGCTACTGTGTTTGTCTTTGCAGGCATCATGCACCTGGCAGATCCGGAAAAATACGTTTCTCCGGTATTGCAGTTGCTTTCCGGTGGTCTGATGCTGGGTGCTGTCTTTATGGCAACCGACTATGTGACTTCTCCGATGAGTAAGAAAGGGATGCTGATCTATGGTGTATGTATCGGTCTGCTGACGGTAGTTATCCGTCTGTTCGGCGCCTATCCCGAAGGTATGTCGTTCGCCATCCTGATTATGAATGCGTTCACTCCGCTGATTAACACCTATTGTAAACCAAAACGCTTTGGGGAGGTAGCGAAGAAGAAATGAAAAAGTTAGAATCATCTTTAAAGAATATGTTGCTGGTACTTACGGGAGTGACTGCTATTTCCGTTGCGTTGCTGGCTTATGTAAATGAACTGACAAAAGGCCCCATTGCCGAAGCGAACGCGAAGACACTGAACGAGGCCTTGAAAAAGGTTCTTCCCGAATTTACCAATAATCCGGTAGCGGAAAGCGATACGATCTTCAGTGAGAAAGACGGAAAGAAGAATGTTGACTTTATCGTTTATCCGGCTAAGAACGGTGAAGAACTTGTAGGAACCGCTGTCGAAGCTAAATCAATGGGATTTGGCGGTGAACTGAAAGTGCTGGTAGGCTTTAATGCCGAAGGAAAAATCTATAACTACTCTCTGTTGGCTCACACGGAAACTCCGGGATTGGGCTCTAAAGCCGACAAATGGTTCGGAGCGTATGATCCTGCGAAAGGAGAAAAGGCAGTATCTCACGAAGAGAGTACGAAATCTATTTTGGGTATGAATCCGGGTGAAGCTCCGTTGACCGTCAGCAAAGATGGGGGAGCGGTGGATGCCATCACGGCTTCTACCATTACTTCACGTGCTTTCTTGAATGCCGTGAATGCTGCTTATCAAGCCTATAAGGCCGAAGGCGGGGAAGTGAACGGGGTAACTGGTGCTTCTCAAAAAGCGAAAGGCGCGGACGCAGATGCTGCTGACGCTGCTACGGGAGCTACGATCAAAGTTGAACTAACTGATTCAGTCAGTGCTAAATAAGAAAGGAGACAGATATGAATAACTTTAAAGTAATGATGAACGGGATTATTAAAGAGAATCCTACGTTTGTACTCCTGCTCGGTATGTGTCCTACATTGGGTACTACGTCGTCGGCTATCAATGGTATGGGTATGGGACTGGCTACCATGTTCGTATTGATCTGCTCGAATGTGGTGATTTCTTTAATAAAGAACCTGATTCCGGACATGGTGCGTATCCCATCGTTTATTGTGGTGATTGCGTCTTTCGTGACCTTGCTTCAAATGGTGATGCAGGCTTACGTGCCGGGACTGTATGCTACACTCGGTCTTTTCATTCCGTTGATTGTAGTGAACTGTATTGTACTGGGACGTGCCGAAGCCTTCGCTGCCAAGAATAACGCAGTTGCTTCTATGTTCGACGGTATCGGTATGGGGCTTGGCTTCACCATTGCCCTGACTTTGCTGGGCGCTGTCCGCGAGTTTCTGGGAACCGGTAAAATCTTCGATCTGACCATCATGCCGGAAGAATATGGAATGTTGGTATTCGTATTGGCTCCGGGCGCTTTCATCGCTTTGGGATACCTCATTGCGTTGATTAACAGTTTCAAGAAAGCCTAATTCAATTAAATAAGAAAAGAATATGGAATATATATTGATATTTATTTCGGCAATCTTTGTAAACAACATCGTGTTGTCGCAGTTCCTGGGTATCTGTCCGTTCTTGGGCGTATCCAAGAAGGTGGAAACTGCGATGGGTATGAGCGCTGCGGTTGCTTTCGTGTTGACCATCGCTACCATCGTCACCTTCCTGATTCAGAAGTTTGTATTGGATGTTTTCGGACTGGGATACTTACAGACGATTACATTCATCCTGGTGATTGCCGGATTGGTGCAGATGGTGGAAATCATCCTGAAAAAGGTATCTCCGGCCCTGTATCAGGCTTTGGGTGTGTTCTTGCCGCTGATTACAACGAACTGTTGTATTCTTGGTGTCGCTATCCTGGTGATTCAGAAAGACTATGACCTGCTGACAGGTGTTGTATACGCATTCTCTACGGCTATCGGCTTCGGTCTGGCACTGGTGCTTTTTGCCGGATTGCGTGAACAGATGAGCCTTGTGAAAATTCCGAAAGGAATGCAAGGAACTCCGATTGCTTTGATTACCGCCGGTTTGCTTGCTATGGCATTCATGGGATTCTCCGGCGTGGTGTAAGGATTTACAGTTGATAATTAAATAGGGGATTGGAAGCTCTGCTGTGTGGCGACATACAGGTTAGAGTTTCCAATTCTTTTTTATACCTAAATGCTACCAAATCGTACCTTAATTACTTTTCAGCAAATAAATTTGTGGCAGATTATTGCAATTCCATTTTATTTCCATACATTTGTAACTCAAACAATAATAAGCCGAGAAACTAACCATTTTTTATAAAGTATATGAAAGAAAGAATTTTAGTAACAGGCGGGACAGGATACATTGGGTCTCATACTGTTGTAGAACTACAAAACAGTGGATATGAAGTAATCATCATCGATAATTTATCAAATTCAAGTGCCGACGTTGTTGACAATATAGAGAAAGTTTCCGGTATTCGCCCAGTTTTTGAAAAGCTGGACTGTTTGGACTTTGCCGGTCTGGATGCAGTATTTGCAAAATATAAAGGAATTAAGGCAATCATTCACTTTGCAGCTAGCAAAGCAGTAGGAGAGTCGGTACAAAAACCGTTGCTTTACTACCGTAATAACCTGGTTTCTTTGATTAACCTTCTCGAACTGATGCCAAAACATGGAGTAGAAGGTATTGTGTTCTCTTCTTCTTGTACAGTATACGGTCAGCCGGACGAGCTGCCGGTAACGGAAAAGGCTCCGATCAAGAAAGCGGAATCACCTTATGGAAATACCAAACAGATCAATGAAGAGATTATTCGTGATACGGTAGCTTCAGGTGCTCCGATCAATGCGATCATGTTGCGCTATTTCAACCCGATTGGCGCGCATCCTACTGCATTGCTGGGTGAACTGCCTAACGGGGTTCCTCAAAACCTGATTCCATATCTGACCCAGACAGCCATCGGTATCCGTGAGAAACTTAGCGTGTTTGGTGACGATTATGATACACCGGACGGTTCTTGTATCCGTGACTTTATCAATGTCGTTGACTTGGCTAAAGCACACGTGATTGCTATCCGTCGTATCTTGGAAAAGACACAAAAAGAAAAAGTAGAAGTATTTAATATTGGTACAGGACGTGGTGTTTCTGTATTGGAATTAATAAATGGCTTTGAAAAAGCTACTGGCGTAAAATTGAATTATCAGATTGTCGGACGTCGTGCAGGTGACATTGAAAAAGTTTGGGCTAATCCGGATTTTGCTAATAAAGAGCTGGGTTGGAAAGCCGTAGAAACTTTAGAAGATACTTTACGCTCTGCATGGAACTGGCAGCTGAAACTCCGTGAAAGAGGGATTCAATAAAAGAGAAACTTGTTTTAAATAACATAAAAGTTTAAACAAATCGTGCATGCGATTTGTTTAATTAATGCTAATCGACCTGAAGCTGTTTATGAGTATGCGAATATACGTAGATAGTACTTATGCCTCCCCGGCATAGACAGGAAAGATTGCATAGTAGTTTTGTCGTGTTTTATTTTGTGTTTGTGTTGTGACGGTACTACGACGTGAGTCGTGGTACCGTTTTTTGGTACGCCCAGCATGGATGTTCTGTTTTATAAAATATTTAGCACTAATTCTTTTGTTATCCAAAATTATTTTGTAATTTTGTATCAAATGAATAAGATATGAGAGTAGTATCACATAAGAAATTGAAAGATTTCTACGAGACGAAAGGGTGTGAAGATTCACGTGTTGCTTTAGAACGTTGGTATGATATAGCGGAAAAAGCAGAATGGCGGAATTTGTCTGATATAAAAGCGGATTTTCTATCGACTGATTATGTGGGCAATCAACACTATGTTTTTAATATCAGAGGGAACAACTATCGGCTGGTAGTGGTTGTTAAATTTACGGTGGGATACATTTTTGTCCGTTGGGTGGGAACTCATAAAGAGTATGATAAAATAGATTGTTCAACTATATAATATAATAGATATGACTAAAATAACGAAAGAACAATACGAATTTGCATTGGCAAGAGTCGAAGAACTTCTGCCTTTGGTGGACGACAGCACTCCTGCAAATGACAAGAGCATGGTGGAGCTTTCTGTTATGTCTGATATAGTGATTGCGTATGAGAAGGAACATTTTCCTATAGAAAAACCAACCGTAGCAGAATTGATAGAATTGTCCCTTGAAGAAAAGGGGATGACACAAAAACAGCTTGCCAGTGAAATAGGGGTTAGCCCTTCACGCGTGAATGATTATATTTCGGGTCGCTCGGAACCTACTTTAAAAATAGCTCGCTTGCTTTGCCGGGTACTCAATATACACCCCGCTGCCATGTTGGGATTTTGAAAAAATAGTCAAAACATAATTGTTAGTGAGATTTATTTGTTTAATGTACCTTTGAAGCAGAATACGTCAGTTCCCCAATCAATTTCCGGTAAGACGAATCCGGGAGCAAACAGCCCGAATACGGATGAGCCGGAGCCGCTCATGGATGCGTAGATTGCTCCTTGATGATAGAGTTCTTCTTTGATTTCTCCAATGACGGGATGTTGCGGGAATACACTTGCTTCGAAATCATTGATTAACGTATCCTTCCATTCTTGTACAGGACGCTGGATTGCCTCCCTAACCGGATATTTCGGACGATGGGGATGAATGCTTGAAAAGGCTTCCCGGGTGGAAACAAAAACATTCGGTTTTATAATCATGATTTGGTAGCCGTTTAATGAAAGTTCGACCGGGGAAAAGATGTTTCCAATTCCCTCGGCAAATATCGGTCTGTTTTTGATAAAGAAAGCGCAGTCTGCTCCCAAAGTGGCAGCGTATACTTCCAATTGTTCTTCGGATACTCCCAGCTGATAATGATCGTTGAGCAACTTTAGCATGAAAGCGGCATCCGATGATCCTCCTCCCAGTCCGGCTCCTGAAGGGATGTGCTTGTATAAGTGGATTTCGACAGGAGGGAGATGAAATTCCTTATCCATCAATAAATAGGCTTTTACTACCAGATTGTCTTCAGGGTTACCGGCTATTTCCATTCCATGTTGGTGGAGAGTGAATTTTCGGTCAGCGTTAGGGAAGGTACGGATTTCCAGTGCGTCTTCCAGAGCCACCGGATAGAAAACTGTTTCCAGATTGTGGTATCCGTCCGGGCGTTTTTCCGTGATGGAAAGTCCCAGGTTTATTTTGATATTGGGAAAAGCAATCATATTTCTATTTACTATTTTACTATTTACTATTTACAGTGCTTCACATTACAATTAATCATAGCTGGATAATGTGAATCGGGAGCAAAGTTACTAAAATCTTCATTTTTCCTTATTCATTCTTCGTGATTATATTCTATCTTTGTCGTCTCGACTGGAAGAATTCCGTGATAAATGTGATAATAGAGTCTGTCCAGTCGTAAAATAATAAATAGTAAATCGTAAAATAGTAAATATCTCGATGGCCGAACAGAAAAGAAATACCCGCAATTCAAAGTCTACTAAAATACAACCGGTAAATGATTATGGTCGTATTCAGCCGCAGGCGCCTGAACTGGAAGAAGCAGTTTTGGGAGCTTTAATGATTGAAAAGGACGCTTATTCATTGGTGAGTGAAATTCTTCGTCCCGAATCATTTTACGAACGCCGGCATCAGTTGATTTATTCTGCTATCGTCGATCTTGCGGTGAACCAGAAACCGGTGGATATTCTGACTGTAAAGGAACAACTTAGTAAACGCGGAGACTTGGAAGAGGTGGGAGGTCCCTTCTATATTACTCAATTGAGTAGTAAGGTGGCTTCATCCGCACATATTGAATACCATGCCCGTATTATTGCACAGAAATCGCTGGCGCGTGAGTTGATAACGTTCACGAGCAATATTCAGAGTAAAGCGTTTGACGAGACGCTGGATGTGGACGACTTGATGCAGGAAGCGGAAGGCAAGCTTTTCGAGATCTCACAGCAGAATATGAAAAAAGATTATACGCAGATCAATCCGGTGATTGACGAAGCCTATAAGCTGATTCAGAAAGCTGCGGCTCGAACCGATGGTTTGAGTGGTCTGGAGAGTGGTTTCACGAAACTTGATAAGATGACTTCGGGTTGGCAGAATTCCGACCTTATTATTATAGCTGCCCGTCCTGCCATGGGTAAGACTGCTTTCGTTCTTTCAATGGCTAAGAATATTGCGGTGGATTACCGGAACCCGGTGGCGTTGTTCTCGCTTGAAATGAGTAACGTTCAGCTGGTGAACCGTTTGATTTCCAATGTCTGCGAAATTGAAAGTGGAAAGATTAAGAGCGGACAGTTGGCGGGTTATGAGTGGCAACAGTTGGACTATAAACTGAAGAATCTGATGGATGCGCCGCTTTACGTGGATGATACACCGTCTTTGTCTGTGTTCGAACTGCGAACCAAAGCGCGTCGTCTGGTGCGTGAACATGGGGTGAGAATCATTATTATTGACTACCTTCAGTTGATGAATGCGAGCGGTATGGCGTTTGGTAGCCGTCAGGAAGAAGTGAGTACCATTTCCCGTTCGTTGAAAGGACTGGCGAAAGAGTTGAATATTCCGATCATCGCACTGTCACAGTTGAATCGTGGTGTGGAAAGTCGTGAAGGTATTGACGGTAAACGACCGCAGTTGAGTGACCTTCGTGAATCGGGAGCCATTGAGCAGGATGCCGATATGGTGTGCTTTATCCACCGTCCGGAATACTATAAGATTTATCAGGATGATCGTGGTAATGACTTGCGCGGTATGGCGGAAATTGTAATCGCCAAGCATCGTAACGGTGCGGTAGGAGAGGTGCTGCTCCGCTTTAAGGGTGAGTTTACCCGTTTTTCTAATCCGGAGGACGATATGGTGATCCCGATGCCGGGCGAGTCTGCAGGAGCTATGTTAGGATCGAAAATGAATACAGGTAATGCTGGTTCTGTACCTCCTCCCGTACCTGATTTTGCACCGCAGACGGAGAATCCATTCGGAGCACCGGGAGATGGCCCTTTGCCATTCTGACGCTCCTTTTGCATTTTTCTTTTAAATCCTTCTCGGTCAACCGAAAAATCTTATTAACTTTGCAAATCTTTTTGAGAAACAATAAAAAATTAAATATATGAATATCTCTTATAACTGGCTGAAAGAGTATGTCAACTTCGACCTGACGCCCGATGAAACGGCTGCTGCGTTGACGTCTATTGGCTTGGAAACAGGTGGTGTAGAAGAAGTGCAAACCATTAAAGGTGGTTTGGAAGGACTGGTGATCGGTGAAGTGCTGACCTGTACGGAACATCCTAATTCTGACCATTTGCATATTACTACTGTCAATCTGGGAGACGGTGAACCGGTACAGATTGTTTGTGGTGCCCCGAATGTGGCTGCCGGACAGAAAGTGGTGGTAGCTACGTTAGGTACGAAACTTTATGACGGTGACGAATGTTTTACCATCAAGAAATCAAAAATCCGTGGGGTGGAATCTACTGGTATGATTTGTGCCGAAGACGAAATCGGTATCGGTACGGATCATGCAGGTATTATCGTATTGCCGGAAAATGCTGTTCCGGGTACGCTTGCCAAGGATTATTATAATATCAAGAGCGACTATGTGCTTGAAGTGGACATCACGCCTAACCGTGCGGATGCTTGCTCTCACTATGGGGTGGCTCGTGACTTGTATGCTTATCTGATTCAGAACGGCAAACAGGCTACTTTGCAACGTCCGTCGGTAGACGGCTTTAAAGTGGAAAACCATGACTTGAATATTGAAGTGAAGGTGGAAAACAGCGAAGCTTGTCCGCATTATGCCGGTGTTACGGTGAAAGGTGTCACTGTGAAGGAAAGTCCGGAATGGCTGCAAAATAAATTGCGTCTGATCGGGGTGCGTCCTATTAATAATGTAGTGGATATTACTAATTATATCGTTCATGCTTTCGGTCAGCCGTTGCATTGCTTCGATGCCGGAAAGATAAAAGGCAATGAAGTAATTGTAAAGACAATGCCGGAAGGAACCCCGTTCGTTACGCTGGATGAGGTGGAACGTAAATTGAACGAACGCGACCTGATGATTTGTAACAAGGAAGAGGCCATGTGTATTGCCGGTGTATTCGGCGGACTGGACTCCGGTTCTACGGAAGCTACGACAGATGTATTCATTGAAAGTGCTTATTTCCATCCTACATGGGTGCGTAAGACAGCCCGCCGTCATGGCTTGAATACGGATGCTTCTTTCCGTTTCGAACGCGGTATCGATCCGAACAGTGTGATATATTGCTTGAAACTGGCTGCTTTGATGGTTAAAGAACTGGCTGGCGGTACGATTTCTTCTGAAATAAAAGACGTGTTCACTACTCCTGCACCCGATTTTATAGTTGATCTGGCTTATGAGAAAGTACATTCTTTGGTAGGAAAAGTAATTCCGGTAGAGACAATCAAGAGCATTGTGACCAGCCTGGAAATGAAGATCACTAATGAAACGGCGGAAGGGCTGACATTAGCTGTTCCTCCTTATCGTGTAGACGTGCAGCGTGATTGTGACGTGATTGAAGATATTCTTCGTATCTACGGATATAACAATGTTGAAATCCCGACTACATTGAACTCCAGCCTGACTACCAAAGGTGAACATGATAAATCGAATAAATTGCAGAACCTGATTGCAGAGCAATTGGTGGGCTGCGGATTTAATGAGATCTTGAACAACTCATTGACGCGTGCTGCTTATTATGATGGTATGGAGACTTATCCGTCCAACCATCTAGTGATGTTATTGAATCCGTTGAGTGCGGATTTGAACGCTATGCGTCAGACTTTGCTGTTCGGTGGACTGGAAAGTATTGCTCATAATGCAAATCGTAAGAATGCTGATTTGAAGTTCTTCGAATTCGGTAATTGCTATCATTTCGATGCTGACAAGAAGAATGAAGAGAAGGTATTGGCTCCTTACTCGGAAGATTATCACTTGGGCTTGTGGGTAACCGGTAAGAAGGTTTCCAATTCATGGGCACATGCAGATGAGAACAGTTCGGTATATGAATTGAAGGCTTATGTAGAAAATATATTGAAGCGTCTGGGACTGGATTTGCACAATCTGGTTGTCGGTAATCTGACGGACGATATTTTTGCTGCCGCACTTTCTATCAATACGAAGGGTGGTAAGCGTCTTGCTTCCTTCGGTATCGTGACTAAGAAGCTGTTGAAAGCATTTGATATCGACAATGAAGTGTATTTTGCCGACTTGAACTGGAAGGAACTGATGAAAGCTATCCGTTCTGTGAAGATCAGCTACAAGGAAATCTCCAAGTTCCCTGCTGTGAAACGTGACCTGGCATTGTTGCTTGACAAGAATGTGCAGTTTGCCGAAATCGAAAAGATTGCTTACGAAACAGAGAAGAAGCTGTTGAAAGAAGTGGAACTCTTCGACGTGTACGAAGGTAAGAATCTGGAAGCAGGCAAGAAGTCGTATGCGGTGAGCTTCCTGCTTCAGGATGAGAGCCAGACTTTGAATGATAAGATGATTGATAAGATCATGTCGAAACTGGTGAAGAACTTGGAAGATAAGCTGGGTGCCAAACTTAGATAAACTTAAAATTTCAATCTAAAAATATAAACCAATGGGAAGAGCATTTGAATATAGAAAGGCCGCTAAACTGAAAAGATGGGGCCACATGGCTAAAACATTTACAAGACTGGGTAAACAAATCGCGATAGCTGTAAAGGCAGGCGGTCCGGAACCTGAAAATAACCCGACTTTGCGTTCGGTGATCGCTACTTGTAAGCGTGAAAATATGCCGAAGGATAATATTGAACGTGCTATCAAAAACGCAATGGGTAAAGACCAGAGCGACTACAAGAGCATGACTTACGAAGGATACGGTCCTCACGGTATTGCTGTATTTGTGGATACGCTGACAGATAACACAACCCGTACGGTGGCTGACGTTCGTTCGGTATTTAATAAGTTTGGCGGTAATCTCGGTACAATGGGATCTCTCGCGTTCCTGTTCGACCACAAATGTGTATTCACTTTCAAGAAGAAAGACGGATTGGATATGGAAGAACTGATTCTGGATCTGATCGATTATGATGTGGAAGATGAATACGAAGAGGATGATGAAGAAGGAACAATCACTATCTATGGTAATCCCAAGAGCTATGCCGCTATTCAGAAACACCTGGAGGAGTGTGGCTTTGAAGATGTCGGTGGAGACTTCACTTATATCCCGAACGACATGAAAGAGGTGACTCCGGAACAGCGCGAAACATTGGATAAGATGATCGAACGTTTGGAAGAATTTGACGACGTGCAGACTGTTTATACCAATATGCAGCCGGAAGAGGGAGAATAAGACAAGGTTATGGAATATGTGTATAGAACCCAGGGAACTTGTAGCACCAACATCGAACTGAATGTGGAAGATGGAGTGGTGAAAGAAGTTGCTTTTTGGGGAGGATGTAATGGTAACCTTCAAGGTATTTCCCGCCTTGTGAGAGGAATGAAGGTAGCGGATGTTATCGCAAAACTTGAAGGAGTGCATTGTGGTGGCAGACCGACTTCATGTCCTGACCAATTGTGTCGTGCATTACATGAGATGGGATATTAATCGACTTCTTTTATTTTTGTAAAATTTGATATTTTTCAAGACCTTCGGCAATTTATTTTGTCGAGGGTCTTTTTTTGCGGGAATCCATAGAGGGGGAGTATCCGGGTGTTGTTTACTTACTTGTCGGTATTTTGAACTAAAATTGACCTTCACTCGTTATTTATAAGTATATTTGTAAGGTTAAAACTATTATGCAAAAATGAAGAATATTTTTCAAGACTTAAAACGCAAAGATCATAAACGCTATCTGGGTGGACTGGATGTTTTTAAATATATTGGTCCGGGGCTTCTGGTTACGGTAGGATTTATTGATCCGGGAAACTGGGCTTCTAACTTCGCCGCCGGTTCCGAATTTGGCTATTCCTTACTTTGGGTGGTTACATTGTCTACTATTATGCTGATTGTACTTCAGCACAACGTTGCCCACCTGGGGATTGTTACCGGACTTTGCCTTTCGGAGGCGGCCACTAAATACACTCCCAAATGGGTGTCGCGACCTATTCTTGGTACGGCGGTACTGGCGTCGATTTCTACTTCTTTAGCGGAAATTCTGGGAGGTGCCATTGCGTTGGAAATGCTCTTTGATATTCCTATTATATGGGGAGCTGTGTTGACTACGCTTTTTGTCTCTATCATGCTTTTCACTAATTCGTATAAAAAGATAGAGCGTTCCATCATTGCATTTGTCTCCGTTATCGGGCTTTCGTTTATCTACGAACTGTTTCTGGTGGAAATAGACTGGCCGGCTGCGACAGCAGGGTGGGTAACTCCTTCTTTTCCGAAAGGAAGTATGCTGATTATCATGAGTGTGTTGGGAGCGGTAGTGATGCCTCATAATCTGTTTCTTCATTCGGAGGTGATTCAGAGTCACGAATATAATAAGAAAGATGATGCTTCTATTAAGAAGGTCTTGAAATATGAGTTGTTTGATACTCTTTTCTCAATGATTGTCGGCTGGGCGATTAACAGTGCCATGATTCTTCTGGCTGCCGCTACTTTCTTTAAAAGCGGTATTCAGGTAGAGGAACTGCAACAGGCTAAGTCATTGCTCGAACCTTTGTTGGGAAGTAATGCTGCCATCGTATTTGCACTGGCATTGCTGATGGCGGGTATTTCATCCACCATTACGAGCGGAATGGCGGCAGGTTCCATCTTTGCGGGTATTTTCGGTGAATCGTATCATATCAAAGACAGCCACTCGCAGGTAGGAGTCCTTTTATCTCTGGGAATTGCCTTATTGCTGATTTTCTTTATTGGAGATCCTTTCAAAGGATTGATTATTTCGCAGATGATACTTAGTATTCAATTACCTTTCACGGTATTTTTGCAGGTGGGACTGACGTCTTCCCGAAAGGTGATGGGAGATTATGTCAATAGTCGTTGGAGCACGTTTGTGTTGTATTCGATTGCCATTATTGTTTCGGTACTGAATATCATGCTTTTGTTTTCATAAAATGAATATAAATCAATACATATAGATCGATGAAGATTATTACTTATAATGTGAACGGACTACGTGCCGCCGTATCTAAAGGTTTGCCGGAATGGCTGGCGCAGGAGAATCCTGATATTCTTTGTCTGCAAGAGACGAAACTGCAACCGGACCAGTATCCGGGAGAGGTGTTTGAAGCGTTGGGTTACAAGTCTTATTTGTATTCGGCGCAGAAGAAAGGATACAGTGGAGTGGCCATACTTACCAAGCAGGAACCGGACCATGTGGAATATGGGATGGGAATGGAGGCTTATGATAATGAAGGACGTTTTATCCGGGCGGATTTCGGAGACTTATCGGTAGTCAGTGTTTATCACCCTTCGGGAACGAGCGGGGACGAACGCCAGGCTTTTAAAATGGTGTGGCTGGAAGATTTTCAAAAGTATGTGATGGAGTTGCAGAAGTCCCGTCCCAATTTGATTCTTTGTGGTGATTATAATATCTGCCATGAGCCGATCGACATTCATGATCCTGTCCGGAATGCAACAAACAGTGGTTTCCTTCCTGAAGAACGGGAGTGGATGACACGTTTCCTGTCTGCGGGGTATGTGGATTCTTTCCGTACGCTTTGTCCCGAAAAACAGGAATATACCTGGTGGAGCTATCGTTTTAATTCGCGTGCCAAAAATAAGGGTTGGAGAATTGACTATTGCATGGTTAGTGAGCCGGTACGCCCGCTGTTGAAACGTGCGTATATCCTGAATGAGGCCGTACATTCCGATCATTGTCCGATGGCGTTGGAAATATTATAGGATAGTAATACTCAATTTACGGGTGTCTCCTCCGTCGCGAAATTCGCAGAGGTAGACACCTTGCCATGTTCCCAGGTTCAGGCGGTGATTCTTGATGGGGATAGTGACCGAGCTTCCTATCAGGGAGGCTTTTATATGGGCGCTCATATCGTCGGGGCCTTCGAGGGTATGGATGAAATAGGGGGCACCGTCGGGAACCAGTTTATTAAAGAATGTCTGGAAGTCATGCCGTACGTCCGGGTCTGCATTTTCGTTGATAGTTAGTCCGGCAGAGGTGTGTTTGATAAAGACTACCAGCAGGCCACTTTCGGGAAGTGCTGGTAGTTGTGAAATGATATCACGCGTGATTAAATGAAATCCACGCGAGTAATGAGGGAGTTGAATATCGAATGTTGTAGCCATTGTTTTATCTCTTAGAATTTGGAGGGTGGATTCAGGTCCACATAGGGGTCGTTGATAGCTGACGCCATCATTGCATTGACGGCAATTCCTGCATCCTCTTTATAATTTCTTCTCTTGTTCCATTCACGTACATCTTTGAGAGTGACATCACGTTTCTTTCTGTTTTGGGGAAAACCACTTTTTCTTTTCCTGTCAGCATATTCATCCTTTCTGGCTGCGCTTATCATAGCTTGGATGGCAATGGCTGTCGATTCTTTATATGAAATAGTTTTGTTCATATTTTCTTTTTTTTGATTTTAATCTTTACGCCCTATCTGATGCAAAGATACTTTTTTATATTTTTGTGCGAAATAAAAATGCAAAATAGTTTATGGAAGATAGAATACAGAAAGCAGTGGAGCTTTTTAAGAGCGGATACAACTGCTCACAGTCGGTAGTAGCGGCCTTTGCGGATATGTATGGATTTACACAGGAACAGGCGTTGCGTATGGGTGCTTCCTTTGGCGGGGGGATAGGACGAATGCGTGAAACGTGTGGAGCTGCCTGCGGCATGTTTTTGGTGGCGGGCTTGGAAACCGGCGCTACGGAAGCGACAGACCGGGAAGGAAAAGCTGCCAATTATGCGGTGGTGCAAGAACTGGCGGCTGAATTTAAGAAGCGTAACGGCTCGCTGATTTGTGGCGAATTGTTGGGATTAAAGAAAAAAGATCCCGTTTCAACGATTCCGGAAGAGCGTACTGCTCAATATTATAGCAAGCGTCCTTGCGCTAAAATGGTGGAAGAAGCGGCAAGAATTTGGTCTGAATATCTCGAAAAGCATCCTAAATGAAAGAAAAAATGCTTTTTTATTACAAAAACGATAAAAAAGTGCTCAATAAAGTGTTATATAACATAAAAATAACTATCTTTGTCCCCGAAATAAAATCTGAAAGTCTTTTTGACCGGATGATTTTAAGCATGTCTAACTAAAATTGCAAAGCAAATGTTGAAAGAAAAAGCTGGTGTAATTGCAGGTACTATCTGGAATGCACTGAACGAAACAGAAGGAATGACTGCCAAGCAGCTTAAAAAAGCAACTAAATTGGTTGACAAAGATCTGTTTCTCGGCCTTGGCTGGTTATTGAGAGAAGACAAAGTCTCTGTGGAAGAAGTTGAAGGTGAACTCTTCATCAAATTGATCTAAGCGAGTAACTCACTTAAGCAATAAAAAAATGCGTTGGTACATAATCATAATGTTATCAACGCATTTTTTTTTATTCCGCCATTTACGTATCTTTGCACACCAAAAAGATAAAATAATAAGAATTCAGAATGAAGAATATACGCAACTTTTGCATTATTGCTCATATTGACCACGGTAAGTCGACTTTGGCTGACCGTTTGTTGGAGTTTACACATACCATTCAGGTGACTTCCGGGCAGATGCTTGATAATATGGATCTGGAGAAGGAAAGAGGGATCACTATCAAGAGCCATGCTATCCAGATGGAATATACTTATCAGGGTGAAAAGTATATCCTTAACTTGATTGACACCCCGGGACATGTGGACTTTTCGTATGAGGTATCGCGTTCTATTGCTGCGTGTGAAGGTGCGTTGCTGATTGTCGATGCCTCCCAGGGAGTGCAGGCGCAGACGATTTCAAATCTGTATATGGCCATTGAGCATGACCTTGAGATTATTCCGGTGATTAATAAATGTGACATGGCGAGCGCCAATCCCGAAGAAGTGGAAGATGAGATCGTTGAATTGTTGGGCTGCAAACGGGAGGAAGTAATCCGTGCGTCCGGTAAAACGGGGATGGGAGTGGAAGAGATACTGGCGGCTGTGATTGAGCGGATTCCTCATCCGGAAGGAGATGAAGAGGCTCCGTTGCAGGCTTTGATTTTCGACTCTGTATTTAATTCTTTCCGCGGAATTATTGCTTATTTCAAGATCGAAAACGGTATGATTCGCAAGGGAGACAAGGTGAAGTTCTTCAATACGGGAAAAGAGTATGACGCCGATGAAGTAGGGGTGTTGAAAATGGATATGGTGCCTCGTAACGAACTTCGTACGGGAGATGTAGGATATATTATTTCCGGTATCAAGACTTCCAAAGAGGTGAAAGTGGGAGATACCATTACGCATATTGCCCGTCCGTGTGAAAAGGCTATTGCCGGTTTTGAGGAAGTGAAGCCGATGGTATTTGCCGGAGTTTATCCGATTGAAGCGGAGGATTTTGAAGATCTCCGTGCGTCTTTGGAGAAGTTGCAGTTGAATGACGCGTCTTTGACTTTCCAGCCGGAATCTTCGTTGGCTTTGGGTTTTGGCTTCCGTTGTGGTTTCCTCGGATTGCTCCACATGGAGATTGTGCAGGAGCGCTTGGACCGTGAGTTTGATATGAATGTGATTACTACGGTGCCGAACGTTTCTTACCATATATATGATAAGCAAGGTAATATGAAGGAAGTGCATAACCCTGGTGGTATGCCTGACCCGACTATGATTGACCATATCGAAGAGCCGTATATCAAAGCATCTATTATTACTACTACCGATTATATCGGTCCTATCATGACGCTTTGTCTGGGTAAACGTGGTGAATTGATTAAACAGGAATATATCTCCGGTAACCGGGTGGAAATCTATTATAATATGCCTTTGGGAGAAATTGTGATTGACTTTTATGATAAGTTGAAGAGTATTTCCAAAGGGTATGCTTCGTTTGATTATCATCCGAATGGTTTCCGTACTTCTAAACTGGTGAAGTTGGATATTCTGTTGAACGGTGAGCCTGTGGATGCGCTTTCCACTCTGACGCATATTGACAATGCTTACGATATGGGACGCCGGATGTGTGAGAAGTTGAAGGAACTTATTCCGCGCCAACAGTTTGATATTGCCATTCAGGCAGCTATCGGAGCGAAGATTATTTCTCGTGAAACCATTAAGGCAGTTCGTAAGGATGTGACCGCGAAGTGTTATGGTGGCGACGTGAGCCGTAAACGTAAACTGCTTGAAAAACAGAAAAGAGGTAAAAAACGAATGAAACAAATCGGTAACGTGGAAGTGCCGCAGAAAGCCTTCCTCGCCGTACTGAAGCTGGATTAAAAAAAACTGCCGCAAGCAATTTTTCAGAGATATGTTCTGAACAAATTGACTTGCGGTTAGTTTTTAATACACCAGGTGATTGCCTTCTGTCTGCAGAGCTTTCCTTGGCAATCACTTTTTAGGAACAAACAACTATAAATATGAGAAAAGTTCTGTCTTTTTCGGGCTTCCTGATGTTGGGGCTCGTCGTTTCGCAATTCCTGCCGATGATGGCAGGGGATGGCTATGGAGCTGTTAAATCCATATCGAATGTATTGCTCTATGTATGCCTTAGTTTTATAATGATTAATGTAGGCCGTGAATTCGTTCTTGATAAGACACGATGGAAAAGTTACGCCCAGGATTATTTTATTGCCATGGCTACGGCTGCTTTGCCGTGGTTTATGATTGCCATTTATTATGTGTTTGTATTGCTTCCACCCGATTTTTGGAATAGTTGGGAAGCCTGGAAGGAGAATTTGCTGTTGAGCCGTTTTGCCGCACCGACATCAGCCGGTATTTTGTTTACAATGTTGGCGGCTATCGGGTTAAAGTCCAGTTGGATTTATAAGAAGATACAGGTGTTGGCTATTTTCGATGATTTGGATACGATTCTTTTGATGATTCCTCTTCAGATTATGATGATCGGGCTGCGCTGGCAGTTGATTATTGTGGTAGTGATTGTGTTCCTGTTATTATCGATCGGCTGGCAAAGGCTGAATAAATACGATTGGCGTCAGGATTGGAAGGCTATCCTCTTTTATTCAATAATCATATTTTTGGCTACTCAAATTCTTTATCTCGGTAGTAAGGAATTGTATGGGGAGGAGGGAAGTATTCATATTGAAGTCCTGCTGCCTGCATTTGTGCTGGGTATGATTATGAAACATAAGGAACATGATACGCCCGTGGAACGAAAGGTTTCTACCGGAATTTCATTTTTCTTCATGTTCCTGGTGGGGATGAGTATGCCGCATTTTATTGGTGTGAACTTTGCGGAGACTCATGCAGGTGCTTATTCCGTCACCGGTTCGCAGGAGATGATGTCGTGGGGGATGATTATGTTTCATGTGGTGATTGTCTCTTTATTGTCGAATATAGGAAAGCTTTGCCCGATGTTCTTTTACCGTGACCGGAAATTAAGCGAGCGACTGGCTCTCTCTATCGGTATGTTTACCCGTGGTGAGGTAGGAGCCGGAATTATTTTCATAGCGTTAGGGTATAACTTGGGTGGGCCGGCATTGGTAATTTCTGTTCTTACCTTGGTGCTGAATCTGATTTTGACAGGTATCTTTGTATTGTGGGTGAAGAATCTGGCTTTGCGGAGTTATACTGACTGAAAAAATCACCACAGATTAATACAAAACGGAGTTCATTCACCACAGATTACACAGATTAACACAGATTTTCTTCATAAAGTAAGAGGGGGTATCAAAAGTAAATTGACCTGTCAATCTGTTATTTTTTAGACGCATCTAAAAAATAGGCTTTTAAGGGTTTTGACGCATTTTCTTGGTTAATAACTCATTTATATTAAAATCTGTGTTAATCTGTGTAATCTGTGGTGAAAATTATGGTTCATCTACAAATTCGTCTTCCATTCCGTCGATCGGTAGAATCTTTTGACTTTCTTCGTGTGGCAACTGTTCCACTTGCCGCAGTTTGCGTTCGATGGCACGTGTTCGTTTTCCCATCACTTCTTCGAGTTGGTCGCCGGCGCTTTGCAGGTTCTTTTGTACTTTCTCAAGTAATCCTCCGAATTTGCTGAATTCCGTTTTGACAGCTCCCAATACAGTCCAGACTTCTCCGGTGCGTTTTTGGATAGCCAATGTACGGAATCCCATTTGAAGACTATTGAGGATGGCCCCTAATGTTGTCGGTCCCGTAACTACAATCTTATATTCTTTCTGCAGCGTTTCAACAAGACTTGTACGACGGATTACTTCCGCATAAATGCTTTCAAACGGTAAGAACATAATGGCAAAATCTGTGGTAAAAGGCGGATCTACATATTTTTCATGGATATCTTTTGCCATCTTCTTGATTGTGTTCTCCAATTGTTTACCGGACGATTCCATCAATGCTGTGTCTCCTGCTTCGAATGCATCGTAGTATTGCTCGTATACGTCTTTGGGAAATTTGGCGTCGATAGGGAGGTAGACGGTGCTGTTGGCATCGTCCTTTCCCGGAAGTTTAATGGCAAATTCTACAAACTCGGTTCCGCTTTTTTTCGTTTTTACGTTGGCGTCATACTGTTCAGGGCTCATCATCTGTTCTAAGAGTGCACCCAGTTGAACTTCACCGAACGTTCCCCTCATTTTCACATTGCTCAATACTTTTTTGAGTCCGCCGACATCTTGGGCCAGGGATTTCATTTCTCCCAGTCCTTTCTGTACGTTTTCAAGTTGCGAACGAACAATTTCGAATGATTGGCCGATGCGTTCATTCAACGTCTTTTGCAGCTTTTCTTCCACCATCAGGCGCATGTCATCCAGGCGTTTCTCGGTGGATTTCAGTAATGTTTCCTGTTGGCGGGCCATCGTGTCGAATTTTTGCCGTTGCAATTCGCCGGTGGTCATCATATTCTTGTGCAGAACGTCTTGGAGCTGCTGCATATTCTGGTTCAGCGTTTGCGTCATTTCCATGCGAAGTTCCCGGATGCTGCGGTTCAGTTCTTCCCGGTTTTCCTGCATCTGTTGACGCAAGGCTATTTGTAGTTGTTCTGCTTGAGTTTGATTGTTGCCTTTGGTTAGTGATAATACAAGTAGTACTATCACTAATATGGCAATGACAATAAGTAGAATCAGTTCCATCAATACGTCAGAATTTCGTTTCCGGTTTCAGTAATCAGAATCATGTTTTCCCATTGGGCGGAAGGTAGTCCGTCGTCGGTGCAGACAGTCCATCCGTCGGCATCATCTATGAAGACTTCGTAGGTTCCCATGTTAATCATGGGTTCGATGGTAAAGGTCATTCCCGGTACGATCATCATGCCCGTACCCCGTCGGCCGAAATGTTCTACGTCCGGTTCTTCATGGAATTGCATACCTACGCCATGTCCGCAGAGATCACGAACTACGCTGAAACCATTCTTTTCTGCATGTTCCTGGATGGCTGCGCCTACATCACCCAGTTGTTTCCAGGGTTGTGCGGCGGCAATACCTATTTCCATACACTCTTTGGTGACTTGTACTAATCTTTGCATGTCAGGATTGACATCGCCAATCATAAACATACGGGATGCATCGGAGAAATATCCTTTGTAAATGGTAGAAACGTCCACATTGATAATGTCTCCGCTTTTCAGAATCTCATTTTTATTAGGTATTCCGTGGCACACAACTTCGTTAATGCTTGTGCATACACTTTTAGGAAATCCTTCGTAGTTGAGTGGGGCAGGGATAGCACCGTGGCTGGTGGTGAAATCATATACTAATACATCAATCTCTTCAGTAGACATTCCTTCGCGAATATTTTCTGAAATATAGTCTAACAGTGCAGTATTGATTTTGGCACTTTCCCGGATACCTTCCAGTTGTTCGGGGGTACGGAGTACTTTACGCGGTGGAAGTTTGTAACCTTGTTTTCTGTATTTCTGTATTTTTGCTTCTACTTCTGCCGGATAATTAGAGGGGGTAAACCGGAATCCCTTGATAAAGTTCTTCATTATGATAGCATATTTAATCGTATGACAAAGGTACGAGAATAAATGGAAAATATGCTTTCTTGCTTTCTAAAACTTTTCGATCCTCAATTATCAATAGGATTTACCATTCGTATGAAACGCTAACTTGAGGTATCCATTCCCATCTTTTTCGTATAGCATTATATTGGTATTGCATCCCTGTTTTGATTTTCCAGTTTTTATTTATTTTGAAAACGACATTACTTCCTAATTTGGTTGGTTCCACTTCGGAGGGGAGCCCTCGGTATCTTCGGGTATCGAGGTTTTGTGAACCATATATGTCGAGAGACCATCTGGAGGATAATTTATATTCCATTTGGCTTTGGATATGGAAATGATTGGAATTTTCTGCAAAGTCGCTTTTACTATGCAGGATAAGGTTCTTGTTTATTCTTAACCAGGAATAAGTGGGTAAAAAGGTGGAACCTGGCTTTTGGAACATCTTGTATGTGTGAATAGAAGGTCTCGAAAAGATTGTGGAAGATTTTAAAGTGGGTAGTGTGGGATCAAAATCTACAAATGGTTTTCGAGAGTACATTTTTTGCTCTATTTTTTCGATAAGCTTTCTGTTTTTCTTGATTTCCTGATCGGATTCCAACATTTGCTGAAGTCTCAATGAGTCCTGTTTGCTCCATTCTTGCCCTGTTGCGGATAAGGGGAACAATAATAAACAAAGAATATTCAATTGATATTTCCGAATGTCCATACACTGTGCTAGTAAAGTTTATTGTATGGACGGTGAAAAACAGGATATGCTGCTTTGAACGATTAGTGAATAGTAATTATTTCACATAATATGGGAATACTTTTCTTTTGTTTATGATAATTTTCTAGCTTTGAAAACCGGTTGTATCTTCTGAATTTCCGATTCAAAGCCAAACCAGTAGCCATGTCCTTCTTCATCGACAGGGAGGAAACATAGTCGTAGATTTTCACGGTATGCACCGTATACTACTTCCCAACTTTCAGGAGGTAACTGTCTTTTGGTTCTTACTTTTTCTGCCGGAGCTTTTTTTAATGACATACCTGCTTCTATCCATGCAATACTGACTTGTGTCAGGTAGTCGGGATAATGATTCTTGCAGAAATCATAAAGGATTAATCCTCTTCTTTCCAAGCTAAGAGGAGTGTCGATGACATCTGTCCGGACCAGATGGTCGAGTAGGTCATGTATGAAATGGGGGTTCTCCAAAATTAGTATACGGGTGATATTTCGCCAGCTAGGAGTGTTATAGAAACCGTCTAACAGGCGTGACAGATAATGGGCTGTTTGTAACTCATCTACCGTGATTTCACGGGTTTGAAGTACTTCGTATGGAGGAAGTGGAGAATACTGTATACCTAATTCATCCGCTCTTCTTCGCATTTCGGTGCCCGGAAGTAATTTCAGAGATTCCAGTTGGATTTCTCCTGCGCCATACTCGGTTAAGGTACGGACGTCGTCGAAAATCTCTGATAGATGGTAGAGTGGGAGCCCGGCTATCAAGTCGGCATGAGTTTCCATGTTTTCAAGTGAACATAGATAGTGGAGTCCGGCCAAAGCATCGGAGAGTTTTCCTATTCTTCGACTTTGTTCAAGCACGTTTTCCCGAAGGCTTTGGATACCGGCTTCCAGGTGCAGCAGACCTTTAGGCAGAGTGGCTAATTCCTGTTTGAGTTCATCGGAAAGTAGTGCCGGATGAATTTCCAGATGGAAACAGATGTCCGGGTATTCGCGGAATAAGTTTAATAGCTCTTTTGCCCGTTTATTATTGTAATTGAAAGTACGATCCAGTACTCGCACGTTTTTGATTCCGTGTTCGTGTATCACGTCGAGACGTTCTTTGATTGCTTCGAGAGATAAGGTACGAACCGGCTTTTCACCTCCACTGACACAAAAAGCACAGGTGTTAAAACATCCCCGGGTAGTTTCTAACTGTACAAATGGTTTGCTCCAATTGAAGAAACAGCTTTTTTCGGGAGGAACCAATTCAGAAAAGTTCATGACACGGGCAAGTCCGTTGTCCTGATATTCTCCTGATTCATTCAGGTAACAAAGTCCTGTGATTGATTTCCATTCCTTTCTTGGCTGATTCCACACTTTTAACCATAATGGAAATACTTCTTCGCCTTCTCCGCGAAACACTCCGCTTACAAATTTGTTCTTATATAAGAAAGCTTCATTATCTCCTAAAAACTCGGGACCTCCGAGTATAACACAGCAGTGAGGTAGTAATGCTTTTGCGCGTGAAACGATGTGCAGGAGTTGCTCATGATTGAATAGCCAATTGGTAGCTGCAATGATATCCGGTTGATGGCGGTAGATTTGGTTGACGACACTGCCGGTGTTTTCATTGATCGTGGCGGAAACCGTACACCATTCAATGTCTGTATTATTTGCTATTTGGGCATGTAAGGCAGGTAATGCCAACGAAGAATGAGCGTACGAACTATTTAAATCAAGCCAAAGAAGTTTCATGCGGAAATTTTAATATTATCTTCGCAAAGGTACAAAAAACTTGTGGCTTGTGATGTATAGTAAATAAAAAACGCTAATTTTGTATTAATAAACGCAATAAACTAGAGAATTATGAAAATGATAAAGAGATATGCGGGTATCTTGATGATGCTGACTTTATTGGTTGGCTTTACTTCGTGTGAAGACGATGAAGATATTTATGACGATTTGATGGGGCGTACTTGGGTTGGTGATTTATGGTTTGGTTCTGACAATAATCCGATAGAAAGTGGTATTCGTTTGGATAACAATGGTTTGGGAATAGATTACCAAGTCTTTGACTACGATGGTAGGCCCGCCGGTGATTTGCCATTCCGTTGGTGGGTGGATTATGGAACATTGTATCTTGATTATGGTTATGATTTTGCTTTACGTGAGATTAGAGGTGTTCGTGTTAGAGGTCGTTATTTGCAAGGTGATTTGTATCTTGATGGAGAATATATTGATTATATTGAGTTGCAGATGCAATAGAATAAATTATAATTTAAATAAAAAAGGAGTTATATCAATCGATATAACTCCTTTTTTTGAGCATATTTGCTTTATTTTTTCAAAAACAACTTCTTAAATTCCGCCGGATAAGGCGTCTCGAACTCCATTAAATCTCCCGTTACCGGATGATAAAAACAAAGTTTGAAGGCATGGAGTGCCAATCGTCCGATAGGGTTGGGAGAATCTTCTCTTCCATATCTTCCGTCGCCGATAATAGGATGCCCTAAATCCTGCATGTGTACACGAATCTGATTCTTTCGGCCAGTTTCCAAATCGAGTTCCAACAGAGAATATCCGTTAGCGCGTTTGATTGTCTTATAGTGGGTAATAGATTTTGATCCACCGTCATCGTATTCACTGGAACTTACGTAAAGTGTTTTATCAGTCAGCCAGGAAACGACTGTATCATAATCTTTTTCCATACTACCTTCCACTACGGCTACATATCGACGGTCGGTCACTATCTCATGCCAGTTGTCGCGTAGCGTCCGCTGTGTTTTTTCATCTTTGGCAAACATCATCAGACCGGAAGTATCTCTATCTAAGCGGTGAACGATAAACACACGGAATTGACGTCCGGAGCGTTGCACATATTCATTCAGTATCGTGTAGGCAGTGCGCTCTTTCTGACGCTCCGTATTGACGGATAGAAGTCCTTGCATCTTTTCGACGACAATGATATAGGCGTCTTCATATACAATCTTCAGTAATCTGTTATTGAATTCTTTCTTTCCCTTTTGCTTGCTGATTTGCACTTTCATGCCCGCTTCAAGGGGGAAGTTGAATTGCGTGGTTATCACATTATCAACAAACACGACCCGCTTGCTTAACAACGATTTTAATTTCGTGCGACTTGCATCCGGCATCTTGGCAGCCAGGAACTCCATTAATTCCATGGGTTCTTTGACTGCATAATTGGTATATTGAGCACGTGCTTTTTCGGCAGGAGTTCTTCTAGGTCTTTTTTCCATTTCTTTTTTCTTTTGAGAATTTATTTTTCACCACAGATTACACAGATTAACACAGATTTTTATTACTGATTATTATAATCTGTGCTAATCTGCGTAATCTGTGGTGAACTCTTTATCGAAGTTCCAGCAACACCACATTTTCTACGTGATGAGTGTGAGGGAACATATCTACGGGTTGAACGGCCTTCACCTTATACTTTTCATCCAGTAATTGCAGATCCCGCGCTTGAGTAGCAGGATTACAACTAACATATACAATTCGTTTCGGTTCCGCAAACAAAATGACATCAATCACATCCTGGTGCATACCGGCACGGGGAGGGTCTGTAATGATTACGTCGGGGCGCCCATGCTGATTGATGAAATCCTGCGTCAGCATATCTTTCATGTCGCCGGCATAAAAAATTGCGTTCTTGATATCATTGATTTCTGCATTCACCTTTGCGTCTTCAATAGCTTCCGGCACGTATTCGATACCGATCACCTGGCGGGCTTGACGTGAAACGAAATTGGCAATTGTTCCTGTTCCTGTATAAAGGTCATATACCAGTTCGTTTCCTGTTAATCCGGCAAAGTTACGGGCTATCTTATATAAATTATAAGCCTGTTCCGAGTTAGTCTGATAGAATGATTTCGGGCCGACCTTGAAACGCAGGCCTTCCATTTCTTCAAAGATATGGTCTTTCCCTTTAAATACGTGAACGTCCAAATCGTTGATGGTATCGTTGCACTTATTATTAATAATGTATAGAAGAGAAGTGATTTCGGGGAAAGAGTCCGCTATGAATTGGAGTAATTGCTTGAACAGTTCCATTTCGTGATCTTCCGTAATCTTGCAAATGACGATTACCATCAGTTCCCCTGTGGAAGATGTGCGTATAATCATATTCCGCAGCATACCTTCCTGTGTGCGCAGATTGATGAAAGAGTAATCGTGTTCGTAAGCGTAGTCACGTACTGCGTTCCGGATGCGGTTGGATATATCATCCTGCAACCAGCATTTCTCAATAGCCAGTACTTTGTCGAATGCTCCCGGAATGTGGAAACCTACCGCATTCATCTGATCGTATTTCACGTCCTGACGAACTTCCTCGTTTGTCAACCAGCGCTTATTTGAAAAGGTGAATTCCAGTTTGTTCCTGTAAAACTCCGTTTTGTCAGAACCGAGAATCGGAGAAATCTCGGGAAGTTCGATCTTCCCGATACGTCTCAAATTATCTTCCACTTGCTTTTGCTTATATCTGATCTGCTCTGAATAGGGGAGCACTTGCCACTTGCAGCCACCGCATACGCCATAATGTTGGCAGAAAGGAACAGCGCGATTGGGTGACAGCTCGTGAAACTTCACCGCTTCAGCTTCGGCATATTTATTCTTTTTACGCTTGATTTGCAGGTCTACAACATCACCCGGCACTACATAGGGAACAAAAATCACCAGGTCGTCTACTCTTGCTATGGCTTTTCCTTCGGCAGCCACATCCATGATTGTTACCTTCTCCAATAAGGGAAGCTCTTTTTTCTTTCTTGCCACTTTTACACCAGTCTAATAATTACTTTGCAAAAGTAGGTATTTTTTTTGGAAAAAATTCGGGTATACAGAAATATTCCGGATTGTAATGTCGAAATTGCATTTTGATAGAAAGTTTTTTCGCAAAAAGTTTTCAAGTTTGCGAAATATCCTTAGATTTGCGAACAGAAAAAAGTCATAATGTAACTTTAAACACAATATTATGGATAAAAAAAGAGTTTATACCTTTGGTAATGGTCAGGCAGAAGGAAAGGCTGACATGAAAAATTTGCTCGGTGGTAAGGGAGCCAACCTTGCTGAAATGAATTTAATCGGAATTCCTGTCCCTCCCGGATTCACAATAACTACAGATGTTTGTACGGAATACAATACGTTAGGACGTGATAAAGTGGTTGAGTTGCTGAAAGATGAAGTTGTAAAAGCAATCGCTCATGTGGAAGCGTTGATGAAATCTAAATTCGGTGATGTTGAAAATCCTTTGTTGGTATCTGTACGTTCCGGTGCACGCGCATCTATGCCGGGTATGATGGATACGATCCTGAACCTCGGATTGAATGATGAAGTGGTGGAAGGTATTATCCGTAAGACGGGTAATGCACGTTTTGCATGGGACTCTTACCGTCGTTTCGTACAGATGTACGGTGACGTTGTGTTGGGCATGAAGCCTACCAATAAAGAAGATATCGACCCGTTCGAAGCTATCATCGAAGAGGTGAAAAAAGCGAAAGGGGTAGAACTGGATAACGAGTTGAAAGTGGAAGACTTGCAGGAACTCGTAAAGAAATTCAAGGCCGCTGTAAAAGAACAGACCGGAAAAGATTTCCCGACTTGTGCATACGAACAACTTTGGGGAGCTATCTGTGCTGTATTTGATTCATGGATGAATGAACGCGCTATTCTTTATCGTAAGATGGAAGGTATACCTGATGAATGGGGTACAGCTGTCAATGTACAGGCTATGGTGTTCGGTAATATGGGTGATACATCGGCTACAGGTGTTTGTTTCTCACGAGATGCCGGTACAGGCGAAGACCTTTTCAATGGTGAATACCTGATTAACGCACAAGGTGAAGATGTAGTGGCAGGTATCCGTACTCCACAGCAGATCACTAAGATTGGTTCTCAACGTTGGGCTGTATTGGCTGGCGTTACCGAAGATGTTCGTGCTGCGAAATTCCCTTCAATGGAAGAAGCAATGCCGGAAATCTATAAAGAATTGGATGCTCTCCAGACTAAACTGGAAAATCATTATAAAGATATGCAGGACATGGAGTTCACCGTACAGGAAGGTAAACTCTGGTTCCTCCAGACACGTAATGGTAAGCGTACAGGTGCTGCCATGGTAAAGATTGCTATGGACTTGCTCCGTCAGGGTATGATTGACGAAAAGACTGCTTTGATGCGCGTGGAACCGAATAAACTTGATGAATTGCTCCACCCTGTATTCGATAAGGATGCTTTGAAGAAAGCCAAAGTGTTGACCCGTGGTCTTCCGGCTTCTCCGGGTGCTGCAACCGGTCAGATCGTATTCTTTGCTGATGATGCTGCCGAATGGCATGCTGCCGGTAAACGTGTGGTGATGGTGCGTATCGAAACTTCTCCGGAAGACTTGGCCGGTATGGCAGTGGCCGAAGGTATTCTTACGGCTCGTGGCGGTATGACTTCTCACGCGGCTGTTGTGGCTCGTGGTATGGGTAAATGCTGCGTATCGGGTGCAGGTGCATTGAACATTGATTATAAAAACCGTACGGTAGAGATTGACGGTGTATTGCTGAAAGAAGGTGACTATATCTCTTTGAACGGAAGTACAGGTGTAGTATATAATGGCAAGGTAGAAACGAAAGCTGCAGAGCTTTCCGGCGACTTTGCCGAATTGATGACACTGGCTGATAAATATACTCGTTTGCAGGTACGTACCAATGCGGATACTCCTCATGATGCGGAAGTTGCACGTAACTTCGGTGCAGTAGGTATCGGCCTTTGCCGTACAGAACACATGTTCTTCGAAGGCGAAAAGATCAAAGCAATGCGTGAAATGATCCTGGCGGAAAATGCAGAAGGACGTCGGAAAGCATTGGCTAAGATTCTTCCATATCAACAAGAAGACTTCAAAGGTATCTTTAAAGCAATGGCTGGTTGCCCGGTAACCGTTCGTTTGCTCGATCCTCCTTTGCATGAGTTTGTTCCTCACGATTTGAAGGGACAGCAAGAAATGGCGGATACGATGGGTGTAAGCCTGCAATATATCCAGCAACGTGTAGAATCACTCTGTGAACATAACCCGATGTTAGGTCACCGTGGTTGCCGTTTAGGAAATACTTATCCTGAAATTACTCAAATGCAGACACGTGCAATTTTGGGTGCTGCATTGGAACTGAAGAAAGAAGGAGTGGAAACTCATCCGGAAATCATGGTTCCGTTAACCGGTATCTTGTATGAATTCAAGGAGCAGGAAAATGTGATTCGCTCGGAAGCTAAGAAATTGTTTGAGGAAGTAGGAGATAGTATTGACTTCAAAGTAGGTACAATGATCGAGATCCCGCGTGCTGCTTTGACTGCCGACCGTATTGCTTCTTCTGCCGAGTTCTTCTCATTCGGTACAAATGACTTGACGCAGATGACCTTCGGTTATTCTCGTGATGATATAGCTTCTTTCCTTCCTGTTTATCTGGAAAAGAAGATTTTGAAAGTAGACCCGTTCCAGGTTCTCGACCAGAATGGTGTGGGACAGCTGGTACGTATGGCGACAGAAAAAGGCCGTGCTATCCGTCCGGATTTGAAATGTGGTATCTGTGGTGAACATGGTGGTGAACCTTCTTCTGTGAAGTTCTGTCACCGGGTAGGTTTGAATTACGTTAGTTGTTCTCCATTTAGAGTGCCGATTGCCAGACTGGCGGCGGCGCAGGCAGCGATAGAAGGATAGTCAAATACGCTGGTTAGGTACTTAACTATCTGATAAATAGGCTGTAAATACTTGTGAAAGTATTTGCAGCCTATTTTATTTTAGATTATCATTGATTTTTAGTTGGGATGAATAGTATTTCTCTATTCCGCCAAATCCTCTGATTTTTTTATTTTCTTTCGTTTTATTGATAAAGTTGTTTAATCGCTTTTCAAATTCTTCAGGTCGTTTTCTGGCTGCTTCAATGTATGCAATTCGGATACGTTTATATGCGTCGGAAAAATGGAGATAATTTTCCCATATTGTCTTATCTTCCTTCAATCTTTCAATTATATCATTGGGGAAAATGAAAGGATCAGATAATACATTTCGTATTTTATCCTCAAATTTGGGGTGTATCATTTTATTTTCCAATAGCCACTTAAGTCTTTCTTTGTTAGCTTGCGAATAGGTACTTTTAGGGTTTCTGGGTGTGAAATGCTGAATTTTATGTTCTTTGTCGAGCGATTTTATTGTACTGTCAATCCACTCGAAACAAAGAGCTTCTTCAACAGCGTCGTTGTATGTGATACTTTTTTCGCCTGAAGACTTGCTGGGAAATACAAACCAAACTTCATTGGCAATCTCAAAGTTGTCATTCAACCACTTTCGCCAATCTTTTCTGTTCTCGAAATACTTTATTTCTATTGACATACCCAATCGTTTAAACTAACTGTTTTATTGCCTTTACTTTCATAATAACGAAGCATTTTACACTATACAATGTCAGTCAAACGCGTCTGTGTCTGATGGCTGAAAGGCTTACCACCCGTCAAAGATACTAAATCTTAAAGAAACAGTCCTCATTACTTCTTAAATCCTTTGGCTTATTATGGTATGACAACACTCACTACATGCAATATATTTGAATAAGAATCGATAGCAAGAATTTTGTGTTGCTATATAATATGATGTACAGAGTCTCCGTTAAACATTTATTTGGTGTTTATTATAAAAAACTAACTAAATGTTTGTTTGTTCATAAAAACTGCTTTACATTTGCACCCAGAAATCAATCGACCGAATTGGGGTCTAACGTTTAATTTAAAAAACAAAGAAAATGAAAAAGGGTTTATTATTGGTAGTTGTGATGTTAGCAACTATCGCTGTAAAAGCACAAGACATTTACGTAGGCGGATCTTTGAACGTTTGGCGTAACAGCACAGGCAACACTACTTCTTTTAAAATTGCTCCGGAAATCGGATACAACTTTAATGAAACATGGGCGCTGGGTGCTGAATTAGCGTATGGACATGAGTATGCAAACAAAGTTTCTATGAATTCATTTGACTTTGCTCCGTATATCCGTTTCTCTTATTATGAAAGTGGTATTGTGCGTTTATTCTTAGATGGAACCGCTTCAATCGGTTTTGATAAAGTGAAAGATGGAGATACTTTTAAAAGAGGTCAAGTCGGTTTGAGACCGGGAATCGCAGTTAAGTTGAATGACAATTTCTCTTTTATAGCTAAGTATGGTTTCTTGGGTTATCGGAGAAATATGGATTATGATGAGGATTATGCTCCTATTAAGCATTCATTCGGACTTAATCTTACTAGCGAAGACCTTTCAATTGGTTTCCACTACGCATTCTGATAAGAAGAAAAGTAATTCAACAAAATAGGAAAGGGAGTTCTCAAAAATAGGGAATTCCCTTTTTTTATGTATAATCTCTATAAATTACGCACTTGTTAACGAAAAAGTTGTTTAATACAAATTACAATTATACATTTGCATTGTTAAACAATAAGGTCAATAAAAACCTTTAGTATTAATTTAAAACTTTAAAATTATGAAGAAGAGTGTTTTGTTTGTTTTATTTGCGCTGATTTCAGTAGCAGGTTTTTCTCAAATTACAGGTTGGAATGCCAAGGTAGGGATGAACTTTAGTAATTATACAGGTGATCTTGATCTGAATGCAAAAGTTGGCTTTAAGCTTGGAGGAGGTTTTGAATATGCTTTTAATGATACATGGTCATTGCAGCCTTCATTATTCTTGACTAGTAAAGGTGCAAAGAAAGATGGAAATAGCATTAATGCAATGTATTTGGAATTACCGGTAATGGCTGCTGCACGTTTTAATGTTGCAGATAATACGAATCTTGTAGTTAATGCAGGTCCTTATTTTGCTTGTGGTATTGCTGGTAAAACAAAATTTGATTTAGGAAACGATACAGAACGTAAAGTTGATACTTTTGGTGATGATGCTTTGAAGCGTTTTGATGCAGGTCTTGGCGTAGGAGTTGCATTGGAATTTGGTAGAATCATTGCAGGATTAGATGGTCAATTTGGTTTAGTTGATGTGGAAAAAGTTGGTAATCCTAAAAACATGAACTTTTCTATTGTTGTAGGATATAAGTTCTGATAAGAAAACACTGAAAATATAGAAAGCCGTTGCAGAAGGTAATTCGCAACGGCTTTTTTAATATTTCATGATTGGGAAAAACACTTCTCTTATTGGATAAAATGAGGAAGCATAACCAGTTAGTTTTATGATCGGCTATATTTATTAATCTGATAGTTTCTTCAGCTTTTTGAAATGCTCGATTACGGCTAAATAATTTTGGTCCTGACAAGCGTCGAATCTATTCCAGAGATCTCCTAAGACGACAGCTCCTCCAAAACCGAAATCCTTAATCTCCAATAAATTGTCTTCATTGATACCTCCCAATGCCATCACTTTCGAGTCGATAATCTTGGCTCTTTGTGCTTCGCGTAACTCTTCGGCAGTGTATGTTGAATAGTAATTCACTTTAGAGATACTGTCATAGATAGGGCTCATAAAAACATAGTCGTAAAAGTGCTTTCTGTTTTTTACCTCTTCCACAGAATGGCAGGAACAACTGATATGACCATAATAATCATGCGGTTCTTTGGGGTTACGTGCATTCAGGTGGATTCCCATCAGGTTGAATTCTTCTTTCAGATAAAAATGCTCATGTGTAACGATGCGACGGTGATATTTATCCGGAATAAGTGTCAATAGTCGTTCCGAATACATAGCCGGAGTCTCCGGCTTCCTAAGATGTAGGACATCCAGCCCCTCTTCGAAAAGAGCGGTAATAATCTTATCTTCTTCGACGAAGAAAGTAGGGGTGGTAACTACAATTAGTTTCATTTCTTTTGTTAAAATTGGATTGTTTAGCAAAGTTACTAATTAACTATGTCAGAAACCAACCTTTATAGTGAAAATTTGTTAGATTGCAGTGTCCGCAGGTCAATTGTCCATAGTTCGCCGGCTAAAACATCACCAAAGCCACAGATTATTTTCAATACTTCCGTAGCTTCAATGCTCCCTACAATGGCAGGAGTAACCCCCATCACTCCTTTGGGCGGAGGAGGCATCCGTTGCATTTCTTCTTCATCGGGATAAAGATCCCGGTAGTTTTTCTTTTGATTTCCGTAGTTGAATACAGAAACCTGTCCTTCAAAACCGCAGATAGCACCATATACGTAGGGCTTTTTCTGTTCAATGCAAATGTCGTTAATCAGGTAGCGGGTGGCAAAGTTGTCGCAGCCATCCACCACTATATCATATTCCTGAATGATATCATACGCATTGTCTTTCGTCAGCCGGACAGCGTAGGGGTGTATTTCGATCTCACTGTTAAGAGCGGAGAGCCGTTCCGCAGCACAGATAGCTTTGGGGTTACCTAACTCCTTTTCGGAATAGAGCACTTGTCGTTGTAGGTTGGTGATGCTTACCAAGTCATCATCTACCAGCCCCAGGCATCCCACACCAGCACCTGCTAGGTAGAGGGCGATGGGAGAGCCCAGCCCTCCCACGCCTACAATAAGCACTTTGGCTTCCTGCAGTTTCTTCTGACCTTCTTCTCCGACTTCGGGAAGTATAATTTGTCTGTCGTATCGCATCTGTTTATCTTTTAAAATCAAAAGACTGATCCCAATCTTTCCAGACGGGTTCACGACCCAGTTTTTTCAAATCACGTTCCACTTCAACCGCCTTTCGCTCATCACTTACGTGAAATTGTTCCAGGGTTTGAGGATAACTGAAATATCCTCCCGGTTCAGTTTTACTTTCCGCACTCATTGTGGTTACGCCAAGTGTTGCCATGTGGTTTCGGATTTCTGCGCTCTCACGGGTAGAATAAGAGATATCTACATCATGGTCGAAGATTCGCATGGCGAATGTAAGTTGGGCGAGTTCCCGGTCATTCATGACTACATTCGGCTGGAATCCGCCGTTTTCAGACGGGCGCATACGCGGGAAGTTTACGCTGTATTTCGTTTTCCAGTAATGCTTCTGCAAATAACGCAGATGATAAGCCATCATCGTTACGTCGGTTCGCCATTCCTCCAGGCCGATCAGGACACCCATACCAATCTTGTGTACACCTGCCTGTCCCATGCGGTCGAAGCCGTTTACACGCCATTCGAATTTTGACTTCATGCCTCTTGGATGATACGTTTTGTAATTTGCTTTATGGTAAGTCTCTTGAAAACAGATCACTCCGTTCAGGCCATGATTGGTTAGCTCCTTGTATTCTTCCGCTTTAAGAGGCATTACTTCAATTTGCAGGTTGCTGAAATAAGGCTTTGCCAAATCCAACGCCCGGGCAATGTATGGGACACCTGCTGCGGCCGGGTTTTCACCGGTTACAAGCAGTAGATTCTCAAAAGGAGCCAACCGTTTGATGGCTTTGTATTCATTGACAATCTCTTCCTCTGTCAATATCGTTCTCTTCATCGGATTGCTGATGTGAAAACCGCAATAGACACAGGAATTGGTACATGAATTAGTCAGGTAGAGCGGTACAAACATAGAGATTGTCTTACCGAACCGTTCCATTGTATATTTCTGACTAAGGCGTGCCATCACTTCCAGATAAGGAGTGGCGGCAGGTGAAATCAGCGCCATAAAGTCGTTGACATCCAGATGCTCTTTTTTACCCAACGCACGGCGTACGTCAGCATCTGTTTTGGAATAGATGGCTTTTGTCGTCTCTTCCCAGGATATTTTTTCTAATTCGTCTGAGAACATTTTATTCAATTATAAATTAAAAATTGAAAATTAAAATGAGGGGAGAGGGTAGGTCAGTGGCCTGACGTTTTGTTTCTCCCCACTCATTATTTGTTGCTTTTAGTGCTTTTCTTTAAATCGCGTGACAATCTCATTGCACAGAAATTAGGTCCGCACATCGTACAATATTCTCCGTCGATATGGTGTCCTGCGCGGAAATAGGTCTGCGCCCGTTCCGGATCGAGAGATAGGTCGAACTGGTCTTTCCAGCGGAACTCATAGCGAGCTTTACTCAATGCGTTGTCGCGTACCTGTGCACCCGGGTGTCCTTTTGCCAGGTCAGCGGCATGAGCGGCTATCTTGTAAGTGATTACTCCTACGCGTACGTCTTCTTTATCAGGTAAGGCAAGGTGTTCTTTCGGGGTGACATAACAAAGCATAGCCGTCCCCAACCATCCGATTTGTGCGGCACCGATAGCAGAAGTGATATGGTCGTATCCGGGAGCAATATCCGTCACCAACGGGCCGAGCGTGTAGAAAGGGGCGTCATGGCATTTTTCAATCTGACGTTCCATGTTCTCTTTAATTTTATGCATCGGAACGTGTCCGGGGCCTTCAATAAATGCCTGAACATTTTTATCCCAGGCACGGAGCACCAGCTCTCCCATGGTATCGAGTTCGGCAAACTGCGCTTCATCGTTTGCGTCGTAGATAGAACCCGGACGAAGTCCGTCACCTAATGACACGGCTACGTCATATTGTGCCAGAATATCACAGATATCGTCAAAATGATCGTATAAGAAACTTTCCTGATCGTGTACGAGGCACCATTTACTCATAATACTTCCTCCACGGCTGACAATGCCGCACAAGCGATTATCGGCAAGATGAACATTATGACGGCGAATCCCTGCATGGATGGTAAAGTAATCTACCCCTTGTTCACATTGTTCAATCAATGTGTCCCGGTAGATTTCCCAGGTGAGGTCTTCCACTATGCCATTCACTTTTTCAAGTGCCTGATAAATAGGAACAGTGCCTACCGGTACGGGACAATTGCGGATAATCCATTCACGTGTTTCATGGATGTTTTCTCCTGTGGAAAGATCCATCAACGTGTCTCCACCCCATTTACAGCTCCACAGTGCTTTCTCCACTTCTTCATCAATGCTGGAGGTAGTAGCCGAATTTCCGATGTTCGTATTGATTTTTACAAGGAAGTTACGTCCGATAATCATCGGTTCAGCTTCCGGGTGGTTGATGTTGGCCGGTAGTACAGCACGTCCCTCCGCAATCTCCTGACGAACAAATTCGGGGGTAATGTGAGTTTTAATTCCCAGTTCCTCACAATTCATATTTTCGCGGATCGCTACGTATTCCATTTCAGGAGTGATAATTCCTCTTTTGGCATACGCCATTTGGGTGATTGCTTCCCCTTTTTTAGCGCGATAGGGCAGAGCGATGTGTTCGAAACGTAAGTGATCGAGACTTTTATCATCTCTTCTCATTTGTCCGTATTCCGAAGTAATTTCAGGCAACTGTTCCACGTCACCACGACTCACGATCCATTCTTCACGCATGCGGGGCAGTCCTTTTTTGAGGTCAATGTTCATTTCCGCATCACTGAACGGTCCGCTGGTATCATATACATATATTTCCGGATTTGGTGTTGCTATCTTTTCTTCGCCTTCAAAGCTGACACTGGGCACTTGCTCCACTTTCCGCATGGCAACGCGGATATTCGGATAAAGTTTACCGGGTAAATAGACTTTCTGCGAACGGGGGAATTTTATTTTTTGTTCCATAGTTTATTTGTTTTAATCAAGAAAAGCCGTTAGAGGTGAACTTGCTTCTGCTACGAAGTCGACGGCTTGTAATCCTAATCCTGCTTTGTAAGCCTGTCTTCCGGCTTCTGTAGCTGCTTTGAATGCTTTAGCCATTTCTACCGGATTTCCGGCAACGGCTATTGCAGTATTCACTAATACAGCGGAAGCTCCCAGTTCCATTGCTTCGGCAGCATGGCTTGGCGCGCCGATACCGGCATCCACTACCACCGGGATACCTGCCTGTTCGATAATGATTTGCAGGAATTCTTTTGTCTGCAATCCTTTGTTCGTACCGATGGGGGCACCGAGCGGCATAACGGTAGCTGCGCCTGCTTCTTCCAGCCGTTTGCAGAGTACAGGGTCAGCCTGGCAATAAGGTAACACGATAAAGCCCAGTTTCACCAGTTCTTCCGTAGCTTTCAGTGTTTCGATAGAGTCGGGGAGCAGATAGCGCGGGTCTGGATGAATTTCCAGTTTCAGCCAGTTTGTTCCAAAGGCTTCGCGAGCCAGTTGCGCGGCGAAAACAGCCTCTTCCGCGTTACGTACACCGGAGGTGTTGGGCAATAACTGAATATTCGGATGAATGATATGTTTCATCATGTCGTCCTCTTTGTTATCCATGTCGATTCGTTTCATGGCAACAGTTACCATTTCCGTACCCGAAGCCAGAATAGCTTGTTCCATTACTTCATTGGAATTGAATTTTCCTGTTCCTAGAAAAAGACGGGAGTTAAATTCGCGTCCCGCAATTACTAACTTTTCCATTCTATATATTTTAGTTGATTATTTAAATGCTAATTTAGGGGCGTAGCGCCCCGGCAAGGTTTCCCTGCGGGATATTGTCATTTTAGGCACGGATTACACGGATTTCACGGTTTTAGAAATATGATTGCATAAAGCAACAGCGTAATCCGTGCCTAAAAAATCCCATTTATCATTTGACAAATTATAAATCACTTTCAATGATTCTACGTGTTTCTTCTACCGGATTATCTGCTCCGAGAATAGTTCCTGACAGGGCTATTCCATTTACTCCTGTATGAAGTATGGCAGGAATATCTTCAAAAGTGATTCCTCCGATAGCTACAACGGGGATTTCGATATTCGCTTCCTTCATCTGTGAAAGAATAGAAGAATAGCCCTCTAAACCCAGTACAGGGCTTAGATTCTTTTTAGTGGTAGTAAACCGGAAAGGACCGATGCCGAGATAATCGGCTCCGGCACGATAGTGCTGTACGACATCTTCGAAAGTGTTTGCAGTGCCGCCGATAATAAAGGCTTCACCAAGTATTTGGCGGGCCTGGTCGATAGGCATATCCTTTTTGCCTAGATGCACACCGTCCACTTCCAGCTTTTTGGCCAGTTCGACGTGGTCATCCAGAATCAGGATTGCTTCGTGCTCTTTGCAAAGCGGCTTCAGTTGCAGGGCTACTGCTTCCACTTCTTCGAGAGGAGCGTCTTTCATACGTAGCTGGATCCATTTGCATCCGCCTTCGAGTGCCATACGTGCCGATTCGAGGTACGAATACCGTTCGGTCTGATGCGTGATAAATTGTAGACTAATCATCTCCTTATCCTCCGCAAGCCGCTTTGATAATCACCAGGTTATCGTTCTCGTGTAGAATGAAACACTCCCATTCGATACGGGGAATCATTTTGTTGTTTACGGCGATAGCAATGCCTTGAACCGGAAGTTCGAGCTGTGCTGTCAGTTGCGTAAGGGTAGAAGCAGGAGTCATTTCCACCTCTTTGTTGTTCACTTGTACTTTCATTGTCCTATCAGAATAAATAAGTTGAAAGTAAATACAAAGAGCGTGCTTAAATGGAAAGGCGATAAGAAGAAACACAATCCCTACGTCAGTATTAACTGCCTCAGGTTCCTAGGGTATAATCTCAGCCCCTCATGGGGCACCCCTTTGTCTTTACGGGAGCAAAGTAAGCGAAAAAGAAACAGAAAAACACTAAATCAGTCGATTTTTTTTCATTTTTCTGTTGATTCCTGTTTTTTGATGGGATGAGAAAAGATAAATCGGGCGCCATTTTTGTAGCTCTTGTCAATCCATATATCACCTCCCATATATTGGATGGTCAGTTTACAGATAGCCAGTCCCAACCCTGTACCTTGCACGAATTCATTCAGCTTTTCGAAACGTTGGAATACGAGTTCCTGTTTATCTTCGGGGATTCCCGTGCCGGTATCTGTCACCGAGAACAGCATACATTGCTTTTCTTCGTCCACTTCATAATCCAGCGTGATACTTCCTCCGGCAGGAGTGAATTTCAAGGCATTATTCAGCAGGTTGATAATAATCTGTTGCAGACGCAACGGGTCCGTGTAGAGCATGTAAGGCTCCTTAGGCATTTGGAGTTTGATGTCTACATCCACTGTCTTGTTCCGGTTGGTGAGAGTAATCATATTCTGGCAATGGTTCACCAGCTCGCACCATTCATAGTTGAATTGCAGCTTTCCTGATTCCAGGCGTGATATATCCAGTACATCGCTAATCAGTTGGAGCAATAAATTGGAATTAGTCTGGACGATATCCGCATATTCTTTCAGTTCATCATTCTGCTCTACCGAACCGATAATCAGGCTGGAGAAACCGACAATTGCGTTTAAAGGTGTCCGTATCTCATGGCTCATATTCGAGACAAAAGCACTTTTTAATTGATTAGCTTCTTCGGCGCGCTCTTTGGCGTCGCGTAATTCGATTTCAGACTCTTCCAGTTTCTTTTTATCTTCCCGCAATTGTTGCGTGGTTCTTTCAAGGTGATTTTTCAGGATTTTCGTCCGGTAATAGTAATACAGGGAAATCATCAGACTTCCTACTAATACGAGGAAGATAATCAGGATAAATTGCACTTCTGTCTTGTAGGCTACAAAGAAGGGGATAGGCTGATTGATAACCATTGAGTTGACAGGCAACTTCTTGTTTTCAAATCCCCATTCCTTTAGTTTCTTCGCGTCAAATTTATATCGGTTGGGTAAGACATTGATGCTGCTGATACCCGTTTCCTTCTGGTCTAAAAAGCGGTAAGCATATTCTCCCATATTTTTTCCCACTCCTTCATATTGCGGGACATATCCTCCGATGGCCCAATAGCCTATTGCGGTGGAAGTCATACTGAACACAGGCAGGAGAGGATTGGCTTTGGAAAAAGCATAAACGGAGTTGTTCATGTAAGTGATCCCCCGGCTGTCAATTCTCCAGATACCAAGAAGCATTGCTGTGTTTCTGGGAAGATTGCGCAATTGATTGGCAGCCATATCGAGTGTGTGGATGCGACCGTCAATATAGGTGATGGATAACTGCGGGAAATGTTGCAGGTTTTTCTTGAACCATGCCAGTTCGGCAAGTCCGTTATAGGTATTATCCGATACAAATACCAGGTGCTCTGTGTCCGGGTAGAAATCCTGTATCATTTCGATATCTTTGCTGATGTTATATTCGTATGTATCACAGTATTTTACGTTGTACTCCTTCATTCGTTCCGTTAAGTTGATACTTACAGGATTATAGTTCCGCATATCGATTGAATCCTCCGGAATACGGATGCCGTTGCGTGATGCCATTGCGCAGAAAACAGGAAGCTGTTTATATTTCTCATCTTCAAGATGAAGGAAACTGCTCCATGCTTCACCACCCAAAAGAATTACTAATTTAGCTTTCGGATGTTTGTCTAAAATATCGGTTAATGTTTTTTTCCATTGGTGCGCCTGCGTTAAATCCGTCGCATTCATGTTTTCTACAATGGTCGAGTATCTTCCTCCCAATTGGGTGTAGGTTTCTATAAATGTGCTGATGTTATCGTAGGTATATTTAGTGTCAGAATTGTATGAGGTAATGAACAGGATCTCTTCCTCTGGTTCTTCTGTGGCGGCAACGTTGCAGAAAAGGGGGAAGAAAAGAAGAACGGCAATGGAGACAATAAATCGTATCTCTTTTCTTTTATATAGTACCATAATTGTTTGTTATGCTAGTTTATGGGTTGCAAAAATACAACTAATGCGTTTGATATACAATAAAAGTTTGTTTTTTTAGTCTGTAAAAAAGGTCGCTGTGAAAACACAACGACCTTTTTCATAAGTATAGTTTTGCTAGTAAATCCGGTTACATTCTTTTTTCAACCACATCCCAGTCGATGATGTCCCACAGGGCATTTACGTGGTCGGCGCGGCGGTTCTGATAATCCAGATAATAGGAGTGTTCCCAAACGTCAAATCCGAGAAGTGGTTTCAAACCGGCACGTACCGGATTGCTTCCGTTGGCTTCTTTAGTGATTTTCAGTTTACCGTCTTTCCCAACGGATAGCCAAGCCCATCCTGAACCGAACAATCCGACTGCTGCTGCGTTGAATTCTTTCTTGAAGTTTTCAAAGCTACCGAAGTCGCGTTTGATAGCTTCTCCCAGTTTGCCTGCTGGTTCCTTCTTTGAGGGTTTCGGGGCGAATTGCAGGAAGTACAGATTGTGATTCAATACTTGTCCGGCGTTATTGAATATAGCTCCGTCCGGTGCGGTTGCAACGATTTCTTCTACCGTTTTACCTTCATATTCTGTTCCGGGCACGAGGCTATTCAGATTATTTACATACGTTTGTAGATGTTTTCCGTAATGGAAATCTATTGTTTGCTGACTGATTACAGGTTCCAACGCATTGTTTGCGTAAGGAAGTTTAGGCATTTCGTAAGTCATGGTCATCATAATTAAAGACATTAATATAGTATTCATAATGTTACAAGTTTTAATTGGCTTGTTATACTATAATAACAGAAGCCTTCTGCAAAATGTTCACAGCATCTTACTTTATTTGTAAATGTACTGTATACGTTCCACCTCTTTCGGGTGATCGCGGTTGGTCCGGCAGATCCATTGGCCCGTATTGTCATATTCATAATAAGAATTGCCGTCAATCCGGTTCCCGTATTTATCATACAGGCAAGTCAGGCATCCGGACGTTTTTTGGTTATTACCCAAAATCCGTTGGTAGACAATCTGCGATAGATAACCGTATTTATCGTATTCATAAGCCTCTTTTTGTGAAATAACCTGATCCGGAGAATTGGCAAAAAGCAAGTTTTGATGTTGGGATGAAACCAATCTTCCTTTATCATCATATTTGTTGGCGGTGTATGCCTGAAGTTCTCCGTTCTTATTATATTCTTTGGTTTCGGTCAATAATCCCTGTTTATTGTAGGAGCTTATGACGACTCTTCCGTCTGCATACTTGAGCGAATCACTCTCAATACTTCCATCGGTACCGATACGGCGTGTCCGCCGGTAGAGATCCGTTTTGGTTTTCGGATTCGTTTGTACCTCAAAGATGCAGTGACCTTGCGGGTCGTATAATCTATTCGTCTGTATTTCATTACCTGGCTGCCCGTTCTTCATGGTAAGTGCCAGGGTGGAGACGAGCTGTCCTTTATCGTCATACGAATAAGTGGTCGAGGTGGTCCCTGTACTGTCGTTTTCCGCAGACTTTATCAATCGCCCTCCATTATAGTATTTCACGGAAGTAGGGGTGGATATGATTGTTTGCAGAATAAACGGTGCCCGCAGTGCGTTAGCTTGGTCGCGAAATTCCTTGTATCTGTGTGTGCAAAGAAAATCCTGCAACATACTTAACGATTCGGAACTGACAATGGCAGGTTTTAAAAGCTCAAAATCAGCTTTTTCACTAAGATATTCAAGGTCATCCAGGTGCGTACGTGCTGTGGAAGTCAGGTAAGGTGATTGCTTATAGTCGTCAATGATCTGTCGGATAGCTGTTGCATTTCCTTTCTCCCGGAGGCTGTCAATTCCTTGAAACAGAAAATCGTCGTATAACGTGCGGACTTCCGAAAGGAAGGGACGTGTATCTTTATCAGTGAAGAATTTCTGCATGGCGGCATTATCAAAGAATGCTTTAAAATTCGCAGAGGTCGGATTATTCTTTACGATCTGATAAAGCCGTTTGTTCTCCGCAGTGTTGATTTGAGAGATAAACTTGCCGTTCGGATATTCCGAAATATACGTTTGATAGATGTTCAGCGCAGGTGTTTTCAGCATCCCTTCCAGTAGGGCCAGTTCGCGGATGTCCCGCACCTTTTGCAAGAGGGCGGAGTCTGCCGGATAGCCGCTTGACTGGATGCTGTCCATCAATGTCTTGCTAAAGGGAATCTGCTCTTTCGATGCTTCCAGGATGGAGATAACAGCCTGTTCCGCTTTGTCTTGTACGTTGGAAAGCTGTATTTTCTCTTCTTCGCAGATATTCGGAAAATAAGCTTTCGTAGCTTGTTCGTAACAGCCAAAATAGTTGGTGGCGGCTTGCTCACTTTGTTTGTTCCACAATTCGTTGAGAACGTCCAACAATGCCAGTTCTTCGGCATAATAGGTTTGCGTCTCGTCATCTATCTTATCACGGTTTTTCTGCCATTTGTCGGCGTCATTATCGTTCAGATACCTTAGCAGCTTTTCCAAGCGGCTCTGCTTTTGTGCCATTGCCTGTGGAATGCAGGCAACCAGAAACAAACTTAAAATAATTGATAAAAATATACTCCTTTTCATTGCTTTTTGGGGTTAGGTTAAAATAGTTAGTGATGAAAATTCATAAAAATACCTTCATTCTCGAATGAATATTATACTTTTGTATTGAGAACAAATTTGAGTGCCAAGGGTTTGTTAAAAATCCACATTGTTTTTATAATGCTGTTATGAATACCAATTATATAGATGAATTGAACGAGAGTCAGTGTGCAGCAGTGACTTATAATGACGGTCCTTCGCTGGTGATAGCCGGTGCGGGTTCGGGGAAGACGCGTGTGTTGACTTATAAAATCGCTTACTTGCTGGAGCAGGAGAACGGGTATAATCCGTGGAATATCCTTGCACTGACCTTTACTAATAAGGCTGCGCGCGAGATGAAAGAGCGTATTGCCCGGCAGGTAGGTATGGAACGGGCACGTTATTTGTGGATGGGTACTTTCCATTCCATTTTCTCACGTATTCTTCGTGCCGAAGCACAATATATTGGATTCACTTCCCAGTTTACCATTTATGATACGGCTGATAGTAAGAGCCTGCTTCGTTCCATCATCAAAGAGATGGGGTTGGACGAGAAAACTTATAAGCCGGGAGTAGTGCAGGCACGCATCTCCAATGCAAAAAACCATTTGGTCACTCCTACGGGGTACGCTGCCAATAAAGAGGCTTACGAAGGAGATATGGCTGCCAAGATGCCTGCTATCCGTGACATCTATACCCGTTATTGGGACAGATGCCGTCAGGCGGGAGCGATGGATTTTGATGATTTATTGGTATATACCTATATTCTGTTTCGTGACTTTCCGGAAGTGCTGGCACGTTATCGCGATCAGTTCCGTTATGTGTTGGTGGACGAGTATCAGGATACGAATTATGCGCAGCATAGCATTGTTCTGCAACTGACAAAGGAGAATCAACGTGTCTGTGTGGTGGGAGATGATGCGCAAAGTATCTATTCTTTCCGTGGGGCGGATATTGATAATATTCTCTATTTTACGAAAATCTATCCCAACACGAAAGTCTTTAAACTGGAACAGAATTACCGTTCCACACAAACCATTGTTTGTGCTGCCAATAGCCTGATTGAAAAGAACGAACGTCAGATACGGAAAGCTGTGTTTTCGGAGAAAGAAAAAGGGGAACCCATCGGTGTGTTTCAGGCGTATAGTGATGTGGAAGAGGGTGATATTGTGGCTAATAAGATTGCGGAGTTACGTCGGGAATATCACTACGGATATGCTGAATTTGCCATTCTATATCGTACGAATGCGCAAAGCCGTATTTTCGAAGAGGCTCTTCGGAAACGGAGTATGCCTTATAAGATTTACGGGGGACTCTCGTTCTATCAGCGGAAAGAGATAAAAGATGTGATTGCTTATTTCCGTTTGGTGGTGAATCCGAATGATGAAGAAGCGTTTAAACGAATCATCAATTATCCGGCTCGTGGCATTGGAGATACCACGGTCGGGAAGATTATATTAGCGGCTACCAATCATGGCGTAAGTCTTTGGGCGGCAGTCTGCGAACCATTGAGTTACGGACTGGATATAAACAAAGGAACTCATGCAAAACTGCAGGGCTTTCGTGAACTGATAGAAGGTTTTATTGCCGATCAGGCGGATAAGAACGCTTATGAAATAGGAACGGATATTATCCGTCAGTCCGGTATTATCAATGATGTTTGTCAGGACACATCCCCCGAGAATCTAAGTCGTAAGGAGAACATAGAAGAGTTGGTGAATGGTATGAATGACTTCTGCGCTTTGCGGCAGGAGGAAGGCAATCCGAATGTGTCTCTTACTGATTTCCTTTCGGAAATTGCGTTGCTCACCGATCAGGACTCCGACAAGGCGGATGATGGGGAAAAGATAACGTTGATGACCGTCCATTCGGCGAAAGGATTGGAGTTTAAGAATGTATTTGTGGTTGGTCTGGAAGAAAATCTGTTTCCCAGTGGGATGGTCGGAGATTCTCCCCGGGCGCTGGAAGAAGAACGTCGCTTGTTCTATGTAGCTATTACCCGTGCGGAAGAACATTGCTATCTATCTTTTGCCAAAACCCGTTTCCGTTACGGAAAGATGGAGTTTGGAAGTCCCAGCCGTTTCCTGCGTGATATTGATGTTGATTACTTGCGGTTGCCGCATGAAGCAGGAGTGAGCCGTGCTGTGGATGAAGGTGCGGGACGTTTCCGCAGGGAGATTGAAGGGGGCTTTGCCCGTTCTGCTTCTTCGTCGCGTGCGCCTTTCGGTAGTAATTCTTCCGAGCAGCGTGAACGTCCGAAAGCACAGATTATTGCTCCCAGTGTACCGAGAAATTTGAAGAAGGTAAGTGCTGTTGGTGGAAGTAGCAGTGCGCAGATGGCGTCTTCCGGTTCAGCATCGGTAGCAGGAGTACAAGTCGGACAGATGATAGAGCACGAACGTTTCGGATTGGGCGAAGTGCTGAAAGTGGAAGGAACGGGAGACAATGCGAAAGCCACTATTCATTTTAAAAATGCGGGTGACAAACAACTATTGTTGCGTTTCGCTCGTTTTAAAGTGGTAGAATAAATAATAACACTAAATAGAGAGGCTCATGAAGAAACAACTAACAGTAATTTTGCTTTCCGCTTTGCTTTTGAGTGGATGTGCGTCGGGGCGTATGGGAAATCCGGGAGCTATCATGGCAGGTGCTTCTATTGGAGGTAGTCTGGGAAGTTCGATAGGCGGACTTATCGGAGATAATAATCATGGCTGGAGGGGCGGTTATCGTGGCTCTGCTATTGGAAATATCGTAGGAACCATTGCCGGTGCGGCTATTGGAAACGCATTGACGGCACCGAGACAAGAGCAGATAGAGGAAGATGCGTATATTCCTGAAGTGCGGGAAGTACGTGTGCAAAAGTATAAGAAGCAGCCGCAAGTGCAGCAGCCTATTTCTCAACTGAAGTTGCGCAAAATCCGTTTCATTGATGATAATCGTAGTCATGTGATTGATGCGGGAGAAAATAGCAAGATTATCTTTGAGATTATGAATGAAGGGAGAAAGCCTGTCTATAACGTGGTTCCTGTGGTAGAAACGGTAGGAAAGGTGAAGCATCTCGGCATCTCTCCTTCGGTGATGATTGAGGAAATTCTTCCGGGTGAGGGTATCCGTTATACGGCTTCGATCCATGCAGGTGAAAGGTTGAAAGACGGTGAAGTGACATTCCGTGTCGCAGTGGCGGACGAGAATGGGGTGATTTGTGATTCGCAGGAATTTACCTTGCCTACACAGCGCGGAAACTAGAGTTAAAAGCCCGAAATATCCGGTTTAAATATAGTGACGGTATATGCCTTGGATAGTGACGCTATCCTGTGCATATACCGTCACTATGTTGGTGGGATAGCGTCACTATCTTATATAATCATTTTGTTTGCACAGCCAATGTTTGAAGTCATGATTAGAAGTAACCTCTATTTCAGGGCGGGGCATACAAGTGTTTGGTGAAACCTAAAGCTATGCTTTAGCATCTGTAAAGCGTAGCTTTAGATAGGATAAAGCTACGCTTTTTACAGTCTTACCAATTGTTCCCTGCATTACTGCTACCGATAAGCATTTCCACACGTTGTTTATACAAATTTGCTCCTTCAGCGATATTCTTGCCGGCGTCTGCTGTTCCCATTCCGTAAACCACAATAGGGGTTTGCCATGACATTCCCGAATGAATAGCACTTACCTGATAAGGACGTAATAATTCGTCCGTAGTGAAACGGTTTCTGCCTCCACTGCGATAAGCCTCGTATTCGGAGCCCGTGGTCGTTACTACTGTTAGCGGTTTGCCGGCGACAGCCGGAGTCTTGGATAGAAAAGTAAAGACTTCATCCTGCCATTTCTTTAGTAATGACGGTGCAGACATCCAATAGAAAGGAAATTGATAGATGACAGCCGAAGCATCGGAAATGATTTTACTCCATTCATCTATATTGAAAGCAATTTCCTGTGACAGCTCGTAAAGATTGAAAACCGCCACTCCTTCCATGTCACTGACAGCATCAACTAATGCTTTGTTTGCTTGTGATTCTTTGATGTTAGGATGTGCCAGTAGAATCACTACTTTTCTTAAATCTTTATTCATTTTAATCGGGTATTTAGGATGATACAATACTTACTATAATATATAAGGTGTAAAAATAAGAAAAAGTTCGCGAAAACCAATATCTTAATTAAAAATAAAACAATCCCTCTTTGCTTTTGAATTTGTACTTTTGCATCCACGTTCGTAAGACGTCAGTTCAGATAATAATTTTATATATGATAGATTTTAATCAGTTTCCTTCTCCTTGTTATATCATGGAAGAAGAACTTTTAAGAAAGAACCTGTGTTTGATAAAAAACGTAGCCGACAGGGCGGGAGTGGAGATTATTCTTGCTTTCAAGTCGTTTGCCATGTGGCGTTCTTTCCCTATATTCCGTGAATATATAGACCATTCTACGGCAAGTTCGGTGTATGAAGCCCGTTTGGCACTGGAAGAATTCGGAAGTAAGGCACATACATATTCTCCAGCTTATACGGAACAGGATTTTCCTGAAATAATGCGTTGCAGCAGTCATATCACTTTCAACTCGATGCAGCAGTTCGAGCGTTTCTATCCGATGGTGGTGGCAGAAGGAAGTGGTATTTCTTGTGGTATTCGTGTAAATCCCGAATACTCGGAAGTGGAAACAGAACTTTATAATCCATGTGCACCCGGTACACGTTTTGGGATAACAGCCGATTTGTTGCCCGATGTATTACCGCAAGGCATTGAAGGCTTCCATTGCCATTGTCACTGTGAATCTTCTTCCTATGAGTTGGAACGTACATTGGAACATCTCGAAGCCAAATTTTCCCGTTGGTTTCCACAGATAAAGTGGTTGAATCTCGGTGGTGGACATCTGATGACCCGTAAAGACTATGATATCGAACATTTGATAACACTGTTGCAAGGATTAAAAGTACGCCATCCTCATCTGCGAATTATCCTGGAACCCGGTTCGGCTTTTACCTGGCAGACGGGAGTGCTGACTTCCGAAGTGGTGGATATTGTGGAAAGTCGTGGAATCAAGACGGCTATTTTGAATGTCAGTTTCACTTGCCACATGCCTGATTGTTTGGAAATGCCCTATCAGCCTGCCGTGCGTGGTGCGGAAATGGGAAACGAAGGAAAATATATTTATCGTCTCGGAGGAAATTCCTGTTTGAGCGGTGACTATATGGGATTGTGGAGCTTCGATCATCCTTTGCAGATCGGAGAACGTATTGTGTTCGAAGATATGATTCATTATACGATGGTCAAGACAAATATGTTTAACGGAATTCACCATCCTGCCATTGCTATCTGGACCAAAGAGGGGAAAGCTGAAATATACAAGCAATTTTCTTATGAAGATTATCGTGGCCGAATGAGTTGATAATCAAAATGATTGTTTTGCGGTCGATGCAAAGTGAACAGATTTCTGTGAAAAAAGTATGCAGAATGTTTGCAGGTTTACGGAAAATCCCTACCTTTGCAACCGCAAACGAAAAAATGCGGAAATAGCTCAGTTGGTAGAGCATAACCTTGCCAAGGTTAGGGTCGCGAGTTCGAGTCTCGTTTTCCGCTCTTGTTTCTTTGAAATAATGGAACTAAGTTTTGCCCAGGTGGCGGAATTGGTAGACGCGCACGTTTCAGGTGCGTGTGTCGAGAGGCATGCAGGTTCGAGTCCTGTTCTGGGCACCCATCTTTCAGAATTCTGAATGACGAAATTTAGTTTGCGGAAATAGCTCAGTTGGTAGAGCATAACCTTGCCAAGGTTAGGGTCGCGAGTTCGAGTCTCGTTTTCCGCTCCATATAGACATAAGGTTGTCAGTCGATAAGATTGGCAACCTTTTTTTATTTATGATTGATGAATTCTGATTTATATATGGTTGAATAATCGGGCTAATATTGGCTCAGTCTGAAACCTTGGGGGATTGCGTTAAAATTCTTATTTTTGCATCATGAAAACATCCTCTTCCCAAACGAT
>NZ_JADPLO010000033.1:0-66048 GCF_015667765.1 Bacteroides sp. 1001302B_160321_D4
TTGAGCCTCTTGTCGGATTCGAACCAACGACCCCGAGATTACAAATCACGTGCTCTGGCCAACTGAGCTAAAGAGGCGGGTGGGTAAGCTATCTATATCGCGCCGCTACAACCAACTACCTTTGCTGCGATCAAGCCCTGGAGGATTCGAAGGGAGCTGGCCGTATAGGACTTACCCGTTTTGCGGTTGCAAAGGTAGACATTTTTATGTATTCTGCAATAGCTGCAGACAACTTTTTTACTAACAAAAGACTAACAGGCTACATTTCAGGCAATTAAAATTGCAAAAAAATATTCAGACAACAACTTCCTCTGCTTTATTAACTTTAACAACCAGATTTCCCCTACCAACCGATATTATTTGTACCTTTGTGCGCAATTTATAAATGAAGATGACAGAGAACAGAAGCTATTTACAAAAATATGCCATGCATTTTGGCACGTATATGGGAATCTACTGGATATTGAAGTTCATATTATTTCCGCTGGGATTCCACATACCTTTCCTTTCGCTTTTATTTGTAATCCTGACATTGTCCGTACCTTTCATCGGATATCACTATGCGAAAATGTACCGGGATAAGATTTGCGGAGGAAGTATCCAATTTTCACATGCCATGCTCTTTACCATATTTATGTATATGTTTGCTTCTCTGCTGGTAGCTGTGGCTCACTACGCCTATTTCCAATTCATCGATCATGGATTTATCATCAACTCTTACATCCAGTTGTGGGACGAACTGATGACCAACACCCCGGCTCTGATAGAAAACAAAGAAGTTATAAAAGAAACAATAGATACCGCCCGTTCACTTACTTCCATCAATATCACCATGCAACTATTGTCATGGGATGTATTTTGGGGAAGTATCCTGGCCATTCCCACCGCATTGATGGTAATGAAAAAGGCCAAACCGGAAAATGACGGAGTGTCTCAATCGTAATTTATAATTCGTAAGTAATTAGTAATAAAAAAATGGATATATCAGTTGTAATCCCATTATTCAATGAAGAAGAGTCACTACCCGAACTCTATGCTTGGATAGAACGGGTAATGCAAGCCAACGGATTCTCATTCGAAGTGATTTTCGTTAACGATGGAAGTACCGACCATTCATGGGAAGTGATCGAAAAGTTTAAAGCTCAATCGGAACATGTAAAAGGTATCAAATTCCGCCGTAACTACGGTAAATCACCTGCACTCTACTGTGGATTCGCTGAAGCGGAAGGAAACGTAGTCATAACGATGGATGCGGACCTACAAGATAGCCCAGACGAAATCCCCGAACTTTACCGGATGATTACAAAGGATGGCTACGACCTGGTATCCGGCTGGAAGCAAAAGAGATATGATCCTATTTCAAAAACACTGCCCACCAAGTTGTTTAATGCTACTGCCCGCAAAGTATCAGGCATCAAAAACCTGCACGACTTCAACTGCGGATTGAAAGCCTATCGCAAAGAGGTCGTAAAACATATCGAAGTGTACGGTGAGATGCATCGTTATATACCTTATTTGGCAAAGAACGCCGGATTCAAGAAAATCGGTGAAAAGGTGGTACACCACCAGGCGCGTAAATACGGCACAACAAAATTCGGACTGAACCGTTTCGTAAACGGGTATCTGGATTTACTCTCTCTTTGGTTCCTCTCCAGATTCGGCATCAAGCCGATGCATTTCTTCGGACTGTTGGGATCATTGATGTTTCTGATAGGAATGATTTCTGTCATCATCGTAGGTGCCAGTAAACTATATGCCATGTACAACGGTCTCCCCTACCGACTGGTGACCGACTCTCCCTATTTCTATTTGTCACTTACGGCAATGATTATAGGTACGCAATTATTCTTAGCCGGATTCCTTGGCGAACTCATCTCGCGCAATGCACCGGAACGGAATAACTATCAGATAGAAAAGAAAATTTGATTCACATTCAATAAACTGACTATGAAGAATTTAATTCGTATCTTTCTCATATTGACTATCATTGGCGGTGCAGTCAGCTTACACAGTGCCTGCTCGGATGAGAACGATTGCTCATTGGCAGGACGTCCGATGATGTACTGCACAATATATACCATTAATCCGGATAACCCTACTATTGCATTAAAAGACACGCTTGATTCATTAACAATCACAGCATTAGGCACCGACTCTATCATTCTGAACAATGAAAAGAATGTGCATACCCTGATGTTACCACTACGATACACAAGTGACACTACTGTGTTCATATTCAGATACGATCCCAAACGTAGAGAAAAAGATTTTGACACATTATACATTGTACAACAAAATACTCCTTATTTCCAGTCCATGGAATGTGGTTATATGATGAAACAAAATATAATCAGCGCTAAATTTGGAAAACCGGGAAGACCGGGTAACCCTCCTCCCTATGGCAACGGGCAGCCGGACCAGATAGATTCTCTTCATATAAAAAATAAAGAAGCCAATACAAATGAAATCGAGAACTTGCAGATATTCTATAATTATCGGCCAGAACGCACACCTGATGAAACGACTAATTAGTCTGCTTCTGCTCTTTTGCATTGGGCTTCCGTTGCTGGCACAACAGCAACGTCCGGCGCAAACGCCCAAAAGAGATCAGAAGAAAAAAGAGGTTGCCGAGATAGATACCATTCCGCTCTACAATGGTACGTATGTCGGTGTGGATTTATATGGCGTTGGAAGCAAGCTGCTGGGAGGCGACTTTATGAGTTCTGAAGTCAGCGTAGCCGTTAACCTCAAGAATAAATTCATCCCTACTATTGAGTTTGGTATGGGAGGAACAGATACCTGGAGCGAAACAGGCATACACTATAAGAGCAAAATGGCCCCATTCTTCCGAATCGGTGTGGACTACAACACCATGGCAAAGAAAAAAGAGAAGAATAGCTACTTGTATGCAGGACTTCGCTATGCATTCAGTTCATTTAAATATGATGTTTCCACAATGCCGGCAGATGATCCTATCTGGGGAGATGTAATAGGTAACCCCAGTTTGGAAGACGGTTATTGGGGAGGAAGTGTGCCATTCAGCCATCTGGGTATGAAAGGATCGGTGCAATGGCTGGAAATCGTTTTAGGCGTCAAAGTACGTATTTACAAAAACTTCAACATGGGGTGGTCGGTACGTATGAAATACAAAACCAAAGCATCTACCGGAGAATATGGAGACCCATGGTACGTGCCCGGTTACGGAAAGTTTAAATCAAATAACATGGGAATCACTTATTCCCTTATTTATAAATTGCCTCTTTAGAATACAATGACAGGACTAGAGATTTGGCTGCTTGCAATAGGTCTGGCGATGGATTGTTTCGCTGTCTCAATTGCAAGCGGTATTATTTTGAAACGTACCCGTTGGAAACCCATGCTAATCATGGCTTTTGCTTTCGGCTTTTTTCAGGCAATCATGCCATTTATCGGATGGATGTGTGCAAAGACATTCAGTCATCTTATAGAAAGTGTAGACCATTGGATTGCTTTCGCGATCCTTGCCTTCTTAGGCGGACGAATGATTTTAGAATCTTTCAAAGAAGAAGAATGTTGTAAACTGTTCAATCCGGCAAATCCGAAAGTGGTATTGACTATGGCAATAGCCACAAGTATTGATGCATTGGCAATCGGCATTTCCTTTGCCTTTCTGGGAGTTCAGGACTATACCGAAATCCTTCCTCCTATCAGCATCATCGGGTTTGTTTCATTTGTCATGTCACTCATCGGTCTGATCTTTGGTATCCAATGTGGCTGCGGCATCGCCCGGAAACTGAAAGCAGAGTTATGGGGAGGTATCATTCTAGTCATTATCGGACTAAAGATATTAATTGAACATTTATTTCTTCAATAAAACGAGTTTTCTCATCAAATAGAAGAGCGTATGAAAACAAAAAAAAGTTTCCTTTGGCTGGCTTTCCTGATTTTGGCAACTATCTGGATATTAGTCAGACATAATCAACAAGTTGGCTATTACAGTGTCAAAGGTTTGGTGTTTGGGACAGTATATAAAATTACTTATCAGCATGACGGTGACTTAAAACCGGAAATAGAAGCTGAACTAAAACGCTTCGACCAATCTTTATCGCCATTCAATGACAGTTCTGTTATCAGTCGCGTCAACCGCAATGAAGAGCTGGTGACTGATAGTTTTTTCCAGAAATGCTTCCATCGCTCGATGGAAATTTCCCGCGAGACAAAGGGTGCTTTCGACATTACAGTAGCCCCTCTTGCCAATGCTTGGGGATTCGGTTTCAAAAAAGGTGCTTTTCCTGATTCATTAATGATAGACAGTCTGTTACAAATCACCGGATATGAAAAAGTGAAAATGGATAACGGCAAAGTTATCAAACAGGATCCTCGTACTATGTTAAGTTGTAGTGCCGTGGCCAAAGGGTATTCGGTAGACGTAATTGCACAACTGCTCGACCGTAAGGGAATAAAAAACTATATGGTAGATATAGGCGGCGAGGTGGTAGTGAAAGGGAAAAATCCTTCCAAAGGCTTATGGCGCATTGGAATCAATAAGCCCATCGACGATTCACTGGCCGTAAACCAAGACTTACAGACAATTCTTGAGATAACAGATTTAGGCTTGGCTACTTCCGGAAACTATCGCAATTATTATTATAAGGATGGGAAGAAATACGCCCATACGATTGACCCTAGAACTGGCTATCCGGTACAACACAATATCTTGTCCTCTACGGTAATCGCCAAAGACTGTATGACTGCCGACGCCCTTGCCACCGCCTTCATGGTGATGGGACTGGAAGAAGCGGAAGCTTTCTGCAAAGCGGATACAACGATTGACGCCTACTTTATTTATAGTGGAGAAAATGGAGAGTTCAAGACTTATTATACGGAGGGAATGAAAAAATACATAACTACTCCGTAATATATATATTATACAAACAGAGGTTCTACTTGAGTAAAACAGAACCTCTATTCAATTGGCAAATATCTATTTCATAAACACGAAATACACTGCTGCAATCAGACAAATAAATGCAGCCAGATGATTCCAATGTAAAGCCTCACCTTTAAAGAAGATGGTAGTGAACACTGTAAAAATAACAAGTGTTATTACCTCTTGAATGACTTTTAGTTGCATCAATGAAAACGGGCCTCCATTGCCTATAAAGCCAATGCGATTGGCCGGTATCTGACAGGAATATTCAAAAAAGGCGATCGCCCAGCTGAACGCAATCACACCAATCAGCGGAAGAGCTGCGAACCAACTGTACTCCTGTTTCATCTTTAAATGTCCGTACCAAGCAAATGTCATAAAGACATTAGATACAATCAGTAACAAAATGGTATAGAATCCTTTCATAACAATCTATTCAAATTAATCTATTTTATCTGGTAATAATTCCTCCTGTACATTAGTCATACTGCTCCAAAGGCTATAACGAGCTTCCGGGTTCATCGCTTCCAACTGCCGTAAAATTCCTTTCATATCACTCCGGCTGGACTGCGATTCATAAGGACAATTCTTCACTTGCTTCTGATAATGACGCAAAGCTGCCAATTCTACCAAATCAGCTTCATGGACCAGACACATCGGACGAATAATTGTCATATCAAACTTCTTCATCATCAACCGGGGCGGCATTGTACTGAAAGCTCCCTGATAAGTGATATTCATCAATAAAGTTTCCAAAATATCATCCATATGGTGACCGAGAGCGATTTTATTGCATCCGTGTTCCTTGGCAACTGTGAACAGGGCTTTCCGACGGTTCCATGAACAGAGGAAGCAGGGAGATTTACGTGTGTCGGTAGCAGGATCAAAAGCTGTCTCATACTGCACAAAGGGAACTCCATACGTCTCACAGTGCGCTTTCAAATATTCCGTATCACTCTGATAAGGAATATTCTTCATCACTACATGGACGGCAACGACAGAAAAGCGAGGTTTATAGATACGTGCGCGTCTCCCCAACAGTTCCACAAGCGCCAACGAATCTTTTCCTCCCGATAGTCCGATAAGGATTTTGTCTCCTTCTTCTATCAATCCATATTGCACCACTCCTTTGCTAAACCGCCGTTCAATGCGGCGAATGGTTTTCTCTTCTTCCGTAAATTGTGTCATATCTTTAAAAATCGGCTGCAAAAGTAAGCGAAAAGAATGATTTAAAGAAGAATTAACATAATAGAATCACTGAAAAAGGGTTTATTTCTAATAAATTTGTACTTTTGAACAATTGATAAATGGACCGGTGCCCGAAAGCAGCGATGTTTTCAATCTACCCGTCACTCATAAACGCTCAAAACGATGAAAGGAAAATATATTCTATTTTTAATTTGCAGCCTCTTCCTTTGCGAAGTCTCTGCACAAACGTTGGAACAGGCACGCACCTTATTTACCAAAGGTGAGTACGAACAAGCCAAACCAGTTTTTAAGAAGTATACTAAATCACAACCGTCGAACGGGAATTATAATTATTGGTATGGCGTATGTTGCCTGAAAACCGGAGAGGCGGAAGAGGCGGTGAAACCTCTTGAAATAGCGGTAAAGAAACGTATCACCGGTGGACAACTCTATTTGGGACAAGCATATAATGAGACGTACCGCTTTGAAGACGCAGTGAACTGCTTTGAAGAATACATCGCAGACTTAAGTAAACGCAAGAAACCGACGGAAGAAGCGGAGAAACTTCTGGAGAAAAGCAAATCTGACCTTCGTATGTTGAAGGGGGTTGAGGAAGTATGTATCATCGACAGTTTCGTTGTGGACAAAGCAACTTTCCTGAACGCTTACAAGATCAGCGAAGAATCGGGCAAACTGTTTACTTTCAATGAATTCTTCAAGACAGAAGGAGATCATCCGGGAACTGTTTATGAAACAGAAATCGGAAATAAAATTTATTATAGCGAAAAGGGCGAGAAAGGTAATCTTGATATCTTTTCAAAGAACAAGTTGTTGAATGAATGGAGTGACGGACGTCCGTTACCGGGTAGTATCAATGCTTCCGGGAATGCGAATTATCCGTTTGTTCTATCGGATGGAGTCACCGTTTATTACGCCAGCGATGGCGAGGGATTGGGTGGCTATGATATTTTTGTCACTCGCTACAACACGAATACCGACACTTATCTTGTTCCGGAAAATGTGGGTATGCCGTTCAACTCGCCGTACAACGATTATATGTACGTCATCGATGAATACAACAACCTCGGATGGTTTGCTTCCGACCGTTTCCAACCGGAAGGAAAGATATGTATTTATGTATTCATCCCTAACACTTCCAAACAGACTTATAATTATGAAGCAATGGAGCAGCAAGAGATCATTCGTCTGGCACAGATTCATTCGCTGAAAGAAACCTGGAAGGATAAACAAGCGGTTACCGAAGCACTGCAACGATTGAAAGCTGCTATCAGTCATAAGCCCAAAGAACGCCGTGCCATGGACTTTGAGTTTGTCATTGACGACCATACGACTTACTATCTGATGAGCGACTTTAAATCCGCAAAAGCCAAGACACTTTTCCAACGCTATCAGCAGATGGAAAAAGACTATTATCAACAAGAAGAAAAGCTGAACGGCCTTCGTCAACAATATGCCGGTGCCAACCAACAGGGAAAAGCCAAAATGGCTCCTGCCATTCTCGACCTCGAAAAGCGGATACTGCAAATGTCCGAAGAACTCGATGCTCTCGAAGTGAATGTACGTAATGCAGAAAAAACAAAATAAATAATAACTCTGAACTATGGATATACTCATTATCGCCGTTCTCATTATTGCCGCAGTCATACTGTTTCTGGTAGAACTGTTCGTCATCCCGGGCATTAGTCTGGCCGGAATTTCTGCATTGGTTTGCATCCTGTATGCCAACTACTATGCATTCACCAATTTAGGTATGGCAGGAGGATTTGTCACTCTTGGCATATCAGCGGTTGCCTGTATCGGATCACTGATTTGGTTTATGCGATCGAAAATGCTGGACAAACTGGCGTTGAAAAAAGATATCGATTCAAAAGTAGACCGTAGCGCAGAAGATAGCGTCAAAGTGGGTGATATAGGAATCAGTACTACCCGCCTGGCACAAATCGGTTATGCCGAGATTAACGGAAAAATTGTAGAGGTAAAGTCAATAGACGGGTTCCTCAATGAGAAGACTCCGATAATCGTAAGCCGGATCACCGACGGTACAATCATGGTTGAGAAACACAAAGAATAATATTCACTTAATAAAAACATCAATGGAATCATCTTTCTACTTGCCTATCTTTCTGATAGCCGGAGGTATTATCTTCTTGATAATATTTTTCCATTACGTGCCGTTCTTCCTTTGGTTGTCGGCTAAAGTTTCGGGAGTTAACATCTCGCTGATACAACTATTCTTAATGCGTATACGTAACGTTCCGCCGTATATCATCGTTCCGGGAATGATCGAAGCCCACAAAGCCGGTCTGAAAAATATCACCCGCGACGAACTGGAAGCCCATTATCTGGCTGGCGGACACGTAGAAAAGGTAGTTCACGCCTTAGTATCGGCATCGAAAGCCAACATCGAATTGCCTTTCCAGATGGCTACTGCTATCGACCTGGCAGGACGTGACGTATTCGAAGCTGTACAGATGTCTGTAAACCCGAAAGTGATTGATACTCCTCCTGTAACGGCTGTTGCGAAAGACGGTATCCAGTTGATAGCTAAGGCTCGTGTTACAGTACGTGCCAATATCCGCCAGCTGGTCGGTGGTGCAGGTGAAGATACGATCCTTGCCCGTGTAGGTGAAGGTATCGTTTCGTCTATCGGTTCTTCTGAAAACCATAAATCGGTATTGGAGAATCCGGATTCTATCTCTAAACTTGTACTTCGTAAAGGTCTGGACGCAGGAACTGCTTTCGAGATTCTGTCTATTGATATTGCGGACATCGACATAGGTAAGAACATCGGTGCGGCTCTGCAAATCGATCAGGCTAATGCAGATAAGAATATTGCACAGGCAAAAGCTGAAGAGCGCCGTGCTATGGCAGTAGCTTCCGAACAGGAAATGAAAGCAAAAGCACAGGAAGCTCGTGCCAAAGTGATCGAAGCAGAAGCTGAAGTTCCTAAAGCAATGGCTGAAGCTTTCCGCAGTGGAAACTTAGGCATCATGGATTATTATCGCATGAAGAATATCGAAGCTGATACTTCCATGCGTGAGAATATCGCCAAGCCGACAACAGGCAATGCTGGCAATCAGCCATTGAGCAAATAATCGTTCACAAACGCTGGAATCCGATTTCATTTCAGTCGCAAGACGTTCTCTCCTTTTCTATGGAAAAAGAAAGAGACTTCTTCTGAACTTAAATCCGGTTCCGGCGTTTCTATTTATAGATACAATCCTATTATAAAACTAAAACCTTTCAATGACATGAAAAAGTACTTTCCATCCTCTGAATTGATAATCAATGAAGACGGTTCAGTATTCCATCTTCACGTAAAACCCGAATGGTTGGCAGATAAAGTAATCCTAGTAGGTGACCCCGGACGTGTAGCACTCGTAGCTTCTCATTTCGAAAACAAAGAATGTGAAGTGGAAAGCCGCGAATTCAAAACCATCACGGGTACTTACAAAGGTAAACGGATTACGGTAGTCTCTACAGGAATCGGTTGCGATAACATCGACATCGTAATGAATGAATTAGATGCACTCGCCAATATCGACTTTGTCACCCGTGAAGAAAAGGATCAGTTCCGCCAACTGGAATTAGTGCGTATCGGCACATGTGGCGGCCTACAACCCAATACGCCTGTCGGAACTTTTGTATGTTCGCAAAAGTCCATCGGTTTCGACGGGTTACTGAATTTCTATGCCGGACGTAATGCCGTATGCGATTTGCCTTTCGAACGTGCTTTCCTCAATCACATGGGTTGGTCGGGAAATATGTGCGCTCCTGCTCCTTACGTCATTGATGCCAATGAAGAATTGATTGACCGGATCGCCAAAGACGACATGGTACGTGGAGTGACAATCGCTGCCGGAGGTTTCTTCGGTCCTCAAGGACGTGAACTTCGTATCCCGTTAGCAGACCCGAAACAGAATGATAAGATTGAAGCGTTCGAATATAAAGGTTACAAAATTACCAACTTCGAAATGGAAAGTTCGGCTTTGGCAGGACTTAGCCGGTTGATGGGACACAAGGCAATGACCGTCTGCATGGTGATAGCCAACCGACTTATCAAAGAGGCCAACACCGGATATAAGAATACAATCGATACGCTAATTAAGACAGTACTTGACAGGATATAAATCTATATTCAGGAGGATTAAATTGTAATCGAAAGAATAAAATTGCAATTAAAAGAATGTATAATGGCTTGAATCTTTCACTGATAATATGTGTGGATTCAAGCCATTGTTTTTTTATTAATAACCAATCGTAAATCTCTCCTGGTGGTGTTTCGGATATTCCAGTTCATCAATCATGGCGGCGGCATAATCTTCAACAGAGATATGGCTGTTTCCTACAATATCTACAATCATATCATCTTTTCCCAACCGATAACGTCCTGTACGTACTCCCGGACGCATATCCGCTGCCGGAGAGAAAAATACCCAGTCTATTTCCTTTTCTTTCTTTAAAAAGTTCAGATAAAACTCTCCTAGAGCTTTCACTCCCGGCAATATATTTTCGGGTACCTCACCGGAATCCATCAGACGCAAGCCCGGAGCGATAAACAAAGAACCGGCACCGCCCACCATCAAAAAGCGATTAACACCCGCTTTCTTCACTCCATCAATAATGGTCAGATAAACTTTGATTGTTTCATCGTATATATCAGGATTATTCCATCCCGGATTGAATGCACTAATAACCGCATCTGCACCTTTACAAACGGCAGTCACTTCATCAAGCGCGGAGACATCGGCTTTCACCACTTTCAGATTTTCATTCTCTATCTTTATCTTTTCCGGATGACGAACTACTGCCGTAACCTCGAGATCACGATTCAATGCTTCATTCAGAAGGGCAGATCCCACAAAGCCGCTTGCCCCGATAAGGACTATCTTTTTTACTTTCTCCATATTCTAATATATTATAATGTTACTACTATATAATAAATAACACTACAACATTCAGAATGTTAGTTCTCTTTTAGAAAATTAATTATCCGATATAAGATTCTATTGTCTCTTTCAACCTTTCCAAAGAATAGGGCTTTGAGATAACAGCGTTGCATCCTGCCTGAATAGCCTGTTGCTGTTCAGTATAGAAAGCATACGCGGTCACTGCAATAATAGGCACAGTCAGAGAAATAGTACGGATCTTTTCAGTGGCTTGAATACCGTCCATGATCGGCATACGAATATCCATCAGAATCAAATCCGGCTTTTCGCGGATAAAACTATTGATGGCTTCCTGTCCGTTGCGTACCCATGAAATAATATATTCCTTATTCAGAAGAATATTAAGTTGGACAAAGTTCGACTCAATGTCTTCTACCACCAATATCTTTTTACGTTTATCCTCATCGACGTTCTTCTTATGTGAGAGGCTTCTTTCAGCAACTTCTTTCGGTACTTCCTGATAAGGCAAATAGAGTGCAAACGTACTCCCCTGCCCCAATTCTGAAGTTACCTCGATACGGCCGCCCAGTCGTTCTACAATGCTTTTACAAATTGAAAGCCCTAATCCGGTGCCTTGCACAAAATCATTCAGTTTCTCAAACCGGGTGAAAATTTGAGGGAGTTTCTCTTTGGATATACCGCAACCCGTATCGCTGACATACAGTTTCAGCCAGGGTCCTTCATGTTTCAAGCCTAAAGTTATACTTCCCTTTTCCGTATTTTTAATCGCGTTCGACAAGAAATTGAACAATACCTGCATCACACGGTTACGATCAGTAGAAGTCCAGTATTCTCCTTCGGGACGAATCACTTTCAATTCTACATTCGACTTCATCTTCAGCTGGTGCACTTTTTCCACTTCTTCCACTAGTCCTGCAATCTCAACCTGCTGGAAATGCATTTCCGATTTGCCGGATTCAATACGGGAAAGGTCTAAAATATCATTGATTAACTGTAATAACAAGTTACTGTTTTTCTGAATAATTTCCAGATACTCCATTTTCTCTTCTTCACTTTCTGTCACTGCGATAATCTCCGAAAAACCAACAATAGCATTCAACGGAGTACGAATTTCATGGCTCATATTAGCTAAAAAGACCGACTTCATTTTATCAGCATCTTCCGCACGACGTTTAGCTTCGATCAATTCCTGCGAACGCTGAATCCGGTCTCCGATGTCATGTATCAAGGCAAGTACCCTGTTTCCTTCAAAGGGGGCGATACGTGCCTGAAAATAATGCAGACTTCCATCCACTTCAAGCGGATATTCTATTTCCTTCAACTTACCATCACGCAAACATTCCCTAATGTTACAAATAAACAAGTCGCTAACCTCCGGTGAATAAATAGATCGTCCATCTGCTCCGCGTAGCACTTCCACAGGGTGAAGCAATATCGTTCCCGGTGCCATCAGGACATCGGTAATAAAGAAATTATCATCAAAAATAAAAATGAATTCCGGCAATGCTTCAATTATTTTGCAATTATACTCTTCCAGATATTTGATATGTTGCTCCTTTTCGCATTGTGAAGTGACGTTCACCGTATATGCCAGCAGTTTACCCGGATGACTTTCGCAACTCTCTTTGTAAGACAGAAAATGATCTTCCAGCCAAATTACTTTCCCTTGTTCACTTATACAACGAACTCTAATTTGTGAGGTCTTAGAGTCTGATGAAAGCATTTCTGCAAAGGCTTGTTTATAGAATTCAATATCTTCCGGATGAATAAACCGATAGAAATCATCTATATCTTCAAAAATGATCCCGGCATCCTTTAATCCCAGTGTAAAAAAATAATCGTTTGAAAAGGAGCATTTGCCCGTAATGATATCATATTCCCACAAAGCTATTTGATGAGCTGCAAGGACAGAAAGTATTTCTTGTGAGTTCTCCCGTATGAGTTCACTCTTTTCATTGGAAGAATATAAATTAATCGCTGGTTCCATAAGCATTATTGTTTTATTTTGTTTGGTGTACCACTGCACGGCAGCAAATATAAACAAATAAAGCACAAGTTGTGCTCAATTTTCTGTTTTTTACTTAGAAACAATTATCTTTGCTCATCCAAAAAGAAAAAACAATGATTCAAGATACTATCTGTGCCATCGCTACCGCTCAAGGCGGTGCTATCGGAAGCATCCGCGTTTCCGGTCCGGAAGCTATTTCTATTACCGGCAGCATCTTCAAGCCAGCCAAAGCTGGCAAATTATTGAGCGAACAAAAACCATATACTTTGACATTCGGGCGTATTTATGACGAAGACGAGATGATTGATGAAGTGCTCGTCAGCCTTTTCCGTGCTCCTCATTCATATACGGGAGAAGACAGCACGGAAATCACGTGTCATGGTTCCACTTATATTCTTCAACAGGTGATGCAGTTGCTTATTAAAAACGGTTGCCGCATGGCCCAGCCGGGAGAATATACACAACGTGCTTTCCTCAATGGAAAGATGGATTTAAGTCAGGCAGAAGCTGTGGCGGACTTGATTGCTTCTTCATCTGCTGCCACTCACCGATTGGCAATGAGCCAGATGCGGGGTGGATTCAGTAAAGAGCTGACAGATCTACGCAACAAGTTGTTGAATTTCACTTCCATGATTGAATTGGAGTTGGATTTCAGCGAAGAGGATGTGGAATTTGCCGATCGTTCGGCATTAAGGAAACTGGCAGATGAAATTGAACAGGTCATTTCGCGGTTGGCTCATTCATTTAGTGTCGGCAACGCCATTAAGAATGGTGTTCCCGTAGCTATCATCGGTGAAACAAATGCCGGAAAATCGACTTTACTGAATGTATTATTGAATGAGGATAAAGCCATTGTCAGTGATATTCACGGGACAACACGTGATGTAATCGAAGATACTGTCAATATCGGAGGAATCACTTTCCGGTTCATTGATACCGCCGGAATCCGGGAAACCAATGACACGATTGAAAGTTTGGGTATTGAACGTACTTTTCAGAAGTTGGATCAGGCGGAGATTGTTCTTTGGATGGTAGATGCTGTGAATGCCGCTTCTCAAATTGAACAGTTATCGGAGAAAATAATTCCACGTTGTGAAGGAAAACATTTGATTGTTGTATTCAATAAGACTGATTTGATTGAAGATAAACAGAAAGAGAATGTATTATCTTTATTAAAAGACTTCCCCAAAGAATCTACGGAATCTATTTTCATCTCGGCCAAACAACGGAAGAATACAAGTGAGCTACAAAAAATGCTTATTGATGCTGCACACTTGCCTACAGTGACACAGAATGATATTATTGTGACAAACGTAAGACATTACGAAGCTTTAAACAAAGCTTTGGAAGCTATTCATAGAGTACAAAACGGACTTGATTCGCAGATTTCCGGGGATTTTCTTTCGCAAGACATACGAGAGTGTATCTTCTTTATTTCGGACATAGCGGGGGAGGTTACGAATGATATGGTGCTTCAAAATATCTTTCAACATTTTTGCATCGGTAAGTAAGAAGCGCATACTATCATTGCTGCAATAAAATAGATCGTTTAAAGAAATCACTATGCCCATTATAGAAATATCATCCTTAACAGACTCCGGAGTAGAAATATTCAGTACCCTCACCGAAGCTCAATTACGGAATCGTATCGAGCCTGATAAGGGATTGCTTATTGCAGAAAGCCCCAAAGTTATCCATGTAGCTCTGAATGCTGGTTATGAACCTTTAGCCCTCTTGTGTGAACAGAAGCATATCACTGGTGATGCCGCTGGCATCATTGAACGTTGTGGTGATATACCTGTCTATACCGGTGAAAGAAAGTTACTTGCCACATTGACCGGATATACACTGACGCGCGGTGTCCTCTGCGCCATGCGTCGTCGAGCACTACCAAGTGCAGAGGAGGTGTGTCGGAAAGCTCGACGGATCGTAGTCATTGAGGGCGTGGTAGACGCTACTAATATCGGAGCCATCTTCCGTTCCGCAGCCGCCTTGGGAATAGATGCTATATTATTAACACGCAATTCTTGTGATCCGTTAAACCGACGTGCAGTCAGGGTTTCGATGGGTTCTGTCTTCCTGATACCATGGACTTGGTTGGACGGTTCTCCCAATGAGTTGCGTAAACAGGGTTTCCGTACAGTCGCTATGGCACTCACGGAGAAATCAATCTCTATCGATAATCCTATCTTAGCAACCGAACCCAAGTTAGCCATCGTAATGGGAACAGAGGGGGATGGTCTTCAAAACGAAACAATCAATGAGGCGGACTATGTAGTCCGCATTCCTATGGCAAACGGTGTCGATTCTCTCAATGTAGCCGCCGCATCCGCTATTGCTTTCTGGCAACTTCGCGTTCAAAATGACACAGATCTGCCACCATCACCGGATGATGTACATATATGATTTTACTTATATTCCTACTCACACCTACAATACGTATTTGCGCCACAGGAACAGCGAGGTAACAACTTTTCCATCAATTCACTTCGAAAGAACTCATACAGTTCTTTATGCATGATGTCATATAGTGCCCTAACCCGTTCTTCCTGCTCATCTTCTACATGAATTCCTCCCTGAAAGGGATCTGTAAAGTTGAAAGAAACGTATTTTCTCACTACCCCCTGCATTTCCTTTTGCACTTCCTCCGCTTCCGAACAAAGGGTAATGACATAATCCCACGTCTGTTGGGCATACGTCGCAACGTCACAGGGCTTTCTACGCGAAAAGTCATATCCATTTTGTTCCATCACTTGGCAAACAACGTCAGGGACAGAATTTCCAGCCAAAATACCGGCAGTACTAATCTTCATCCCTCTACCGAAGGAGTTCAAAATTTCCTGTGCCATACGACTGCGGCACATATCATTATTACTTACTATCAGTATATTCTTCATACAAAAATTCTATTTTTATTTATTTCCTGATATAGCTACTTTAATAACCCCATCCAACTTGTTCTCGAAAATACGGTAAGCTTCCTCAATCTCATTTAATGGAAATCGATGTGTAATAAGAGGAGTAGTATCAATTTTACCTTCCTCAATCAGCATGAGAATCTCGTTACAATCGCAGCCATCCACTCCACCTGTTTTAAAAACCAAATTCTTGCCATACATATCAGGTAAAGGAAGAAGCTGTGGTTTATCATAGAGGGCTACAATCGTGACAATAGCATTAGGACGGGCACAATTCCAAGCCAAATAAAAAGAATCGTCACTCCCTGCCACTTCCAAAACAACATCTGCACCACCATGGTCACTGTTCTTGAGAACAAATTCCTTGCAGTTTTCCGGTTCAGTCACCAACACATCAGGATAATGCTCGCGAACAAACCGAATTCTTTCAGGAGATTTCTCACAGATAATAATGCGTTTTGGCTTCTTCAGCATCACACACAACAAAGTACAAATCCCGGTAGGTCCGGCACCGATGATAAGAACAGTATCTTCCTCGGTAATTTCCGAGATGCGTGCTGCCCAAAAACCTGTTGCAAGCACATCACCGACAAACAAAGCTTGTTCATCACTCACTGTATCCGGAATACGGTTCAACCCCTGATCCGCATAAGGAACTCTGACATATTCCGCCTGACCGCCATCTATTCGACACCCCAAAGCCCAACCGCCATTAGGATCAGTACAGTTATTCACATATCCATGCTTACAGAAAAAACACTCACCGCAGAAAGTTTCGACATTCACAGTCACCCTGTCACCAGGCTTCACCGAAGTGACATCAGCCCCTACTTGTTCTACCACACCTACCATCTCATGCCCGACAGTTATTCCGGGCACAGCACGCGGCACACTGCCATGTTTAATATGAAGATCACTGGTGCAGATGCTACCAAGTGTTACACGCACGACTGCATCCCGTGAATCCTTTATTTCCGGTCTTGCTTTCTCCTGCAATTCAAACTTTCCGTGTTCAATATATGTGTATGCAAGCATAATATCCTCCTCGTTCATTAATATATACCTTGCAAAGATAATGATTTCATTGGCAAAACAAATCTCTTTTATCACGTTCAATACTCCCAAACCGAATCTCACTCTATATTTATAACAATACAAAGCTGAATAAAGTCATTCACTGTTTTTTCTACTTCAGCTTTGATATTCTGGAAAATATTCTTACTTTTATATCCTAAATAATAAATAAAAACAGCAGCATGACTTATTATATTTACACACAAGCCTATGATAGATACTTCCGAAAATCTGATTATTATAAAAGGTCAAATCAAGACTCCTGAAATAGAAAGTTGCCAAAATCATAATGGCAACTATAAGGTAGTATTCCGGAATGTTCCCAGTGCGTATACTTACAAAGAAGAAAATGTCCTTTGGCTGACTGATCCGGACAAACCGGACCCCAATAATTATCAAATAATCAGTAAAGGGAGAACTTTATCAAACATCAAAGCCTTATCTATTTTTAAGGCCGGATCACACAACTATTGGCACATTCGTTTTCTGAATGGTAAAGAGTATGATTACAGAGAAAAGGACTTAGAAATTATCGAATCATGCTTGGGAGAGAGTCGTTCGAAAAGTATATTCGAATATTTGAAGAAAGTTGCCGATGCGAACGAATTGAAAGCCGATGACGGAACGAAGCTATTGGCAAAACAATATGAAAAGATTCATTTCATCGCAAACAACAGAGCTATTGCTGTATATCTGAATCCTCAAAAATATAAAATGCAGACCCAGACTGCCTCAACCTTGATTTTTCCTTTCGGTTGTAATGCAAGCCAGCAAAAAGCAGTCCAGGCAGCTTTTGAGAATCAAATCAGTGTTGTGCAAGGACCTCCGGGAACTGGAAAGACCCAAACGATTCTGAACATCATTGCCAATATCCTTGTGCGTGGTAAGACTGTTCAGGTAGTATCTAATAATAACTCCGCCATCGTCAATGTACTTGAGAAGTTATCCAAATACGATATGGGATTCATTGTTGCATTGCTTGGTAGCACAGCTAACAAAGAGAAATTCATCGAAACTCAAGAAGAGGAAAAACAATATCCGGAGAACTTTGAGTCATGGCATGATGCGGATGCCGACCAACCTCAATTTCTCAATCAGATACATCATCAGACAGAAGAACTAAAAAGCATATTTTCCAAACAGGAACGCCTTGCCATGGCAAGACAGGAAATACAAGCTTTAAAAATAGAGTGGCAACATTATCTGCAAGAGTTCGGAACAAAAGAAATTACTCTCCAACAACGAAAGAGTTCCAGCTCGGCAGACCTTCTGAATTTATGGAATGAATGTCAGCAATTTGCAGAAAAAGAGCAATCATCAAGTCTTCGGGGAATAGCAGCTTTTATTCAACGGTTGAAATGGTTATTCTTTAAATTCAGGAGCAAAACGATTTGTAAAATCCCCGATAAAGGTTTCTATAAACGGGAGATGAGTTTAATTATCACCGACTTCCAAATCTTATTCTACCAAACAAAGTATGCAGAACTGGAAGTTGAAATAGACACATTAGAAAAGGAGCTTGCCAACAAAGATGCAGCAGAAATGGCTAGACAAATGGCCGATACATCAATGAAATATCTAAAGAATCAGTTATTTCATACCTATGGCAATAATCATGACAAGCCCATCTTTACGCTCCCTGATCTAAAAAATAATTGGCGAGAGGTACAAAAAGAATATCCTATCATATTAAGCACTACCTTTTCATCATTAGGCAGTCTGCAACGAGATGCCGTATATGATTATATCATTATGGACGAAGCGTCACAGGTTTCCGTTGAAACCGGAGCTTTAGCCTTGTCATGTGCTAAAAATGCAATCATTGTCGGTGACACCATGCAACTTCCCAATGTGGTCACGGAAGAAAATAAGGAAACGCTAAACTTTATCGCTAATGCGTGCCTGATTAAGCCGGAATATGATTGTGCCAATATGAGTTTTTTGCAATCTGTCTGCAAAGTTATTCCGAATGTACCGCAGACCTTGTTACGGGAACATTATCGATGCCATCCTCGAATCATCAACTTCTGTAATCAGAAATTTTATGGTGGAGATCTCGTCATCATGACACGTGATAAAGGAGAAGAAGATGTCATTTGTGCCATACGGACAGCCAAAGGCAACCACTCCCGCAACCACATGAATCAACGGGAAATAGATGTTATCAAAGAGGAAGTACTACCGAATCTATCTTATGAAACAGATGAAATTGGCGTCATAGCTCCATATAACAAACAAGTAGATGCAGTAAAATCCTCACTTGAAGAGGATATTGATGTCGCAACAGTCCATAAATTTCAGGGAAGAGAAAAGGATGCTATCATTATGACCACCGTCGACGATGTCATCACTTCCTTTTCCGACGATCCCAACCTGCTCAATGTTGCTGTTTCGCGGGCTAAGTCACAATTCTATTTAGTCGTATCAGGAAACGAACAACCCAAAGACTGCAATATTAGCGATTTGATCGCTTATATCGAATATAACAATGGCACTGTTTCCACCAGTAAGATTCATTCTATATTCGATTATCTATATGAGCAATATACAGATGCCCGAATTGCCTATTTGAAGAAACACAAGAAAATATCCGAATACGATTCCGAGAATCTTACATTTGCATTACTTGAAGATATCCTGAAAGAGAATATCAATATGCGTCATTTGAATATCATTTGCCATTTACCACTCTATATGTTGATTCAGGATTATTCTTTATTGAATGAAGAGGAAAGCAAATATGCTGCAAATATAAATACTCATATTGATTTTCTAATTTATAATCGTGTGAGCAAACAACCGGTATTGGCTATTGAGACGGATGGTTATGCATTCCACAAATCGGGGACGAGTCAGTCAGAACGTGATATTAAAAAGGATCGTATCTTAGAGTTGTACGGAATTCCATTGGTGAGATTGTCTACTATTGGTAGTAATGAGAAGAAAATTATTGAGGATAAGTTAAGCGAAGTATTAAACTTGCATTAGAATGTTCATTGCAAATCATTTTTTTGTTAGAATAGGAGTTTCTGCATATTCTAACAACCAAAAGAATAAATTTTACTCCAACTATAACAATCACATCAATAATAATGCCTACATTTACTTCTCATTTAAAGTACGACAGCACAACTAAAAATTAACGCAACTGAAGTATTATAGATTACGATGAACAAGTCAATAAACATACTTGATAAAGAATATCTGCAATGGGTGAAAAACCTTTGCGGTCGCTATCGTCAAAGCCAAATAAAGGCAGCGGTGAAAGTAAATGTGGAACAGTTGAAATTCAACTGGCTTTTAGGTCGTGACATTGTTGAATTGCACGTAGAAGAACGCTGGGGCGAAAGTGTTATCACTCAATTGAGCAAAGATTTACGTGAAGCTATACCCAATGCAGCTGGTTTGTCAAAGAGCAATATCTACTATTGTAGGAAGTTTTATTTGTTATATAAGGATGCTCTGAAAACTTTCCACCAACTTGGTGGAAAAAATGAAACGGAATTATTCCACCAAGTTGGTGGAATATTTGAAGTCCCATGGAGACACCATTGCTTGATAATGGATAAAGTGAAAGACGATATAGACAAAGCTCTGTTCTATGTTCACCAGACGGTGGAGAACGGCTGGAGTCGTAGTATGCTGCTCAATTTCATTAGCACCGACCTTTATGAGCGGCAGGGCAAGGCACTGACTAACTTTACAAAAACATTGCCCGATGCGATGAGCGACCTTGCACAGGAGTTGACCAAAGACCCCTACAATTTTGCTTTCACGGGTATAACTGGGCGTTACAATGAACGATTGCTCAAAAATGCTCTACTGAATAACATTACCCGATTCCTGATTGAACTGGGTACAGGTTTCGCTTATGTGGGCAAAGAATATCGTTTGGAAATAGGCGAAACGGAAAACTTTATCGACTTGCTCTTTTATAATCTTTCGCTTTCCTGCTATGTAGTGGTAGAGGTAAAGATCGGCAAATTTGCTTTTGCCGACATCGGTCAATTAGGTGGATATGTGGTGGCTTGCAATCATTTGCTGCGTAAGGAAGGACGGGATAACCCAACCATCGGCTTACTGATTTGCAAAGAGAAAGACCGCATACAAGCCCAGTATGCTTTGGAGTCGAGCAGCCAACCTTTGGGTATTTCCGAATATGATCTGGAGAAGTTCTATCCCGAAAAAGTGGAAGGTACCATGCCTACCATTGAAGAGATAGAAGCTAAATTAAGAGATAACTAACAATGAAACCAACGATTTAAACTGCTAAATTCTCAATCGACTGGCAGAAGAAAGAATCCGCCAGAGCAGGGATGCGTCGTATGATAAAAAGACTTCTGAAAAAATACAAATATCCACCAGAAGAAGCTGAAAATGCACTGGAAACAGTTATTCATCAATGTGAACAATGGACTGATAATGATTCTGATAATTACAACTCATTACTCAACGAAACTAGAAAATATGATTTTCATAACGAAACATATCCTCCAATGGCGGCAGATGAAAGAGTTGAATATTATACCCCAAAGAACAACAATAAAAATACCCTATTATGAATATAGACATAAATAAGTTAGAGAAGGAAATAAAAGATTATAAGACAAATTTCTTCTCCTCTTGGAATGATGAAAAGTATAAATGGGAAGCAGTAAGCTGGTTTCAATCCCATTGGGATATCAAGTCCCCAGATTTCACACAAATGCTTAAAACTTCTCTTTCGAAAACTCAAAATCTTCTAGGAGCACAACATTATTTTCCTAGACGCATGATAAAGAATTTCGCAATGGTTGCCCCTGAAGATGTAAGAAAGATGTTTATTGATTTATATAATGAACATATTCCCCTTTCCGATCGAATTTATAAATTTATTAAAGAATCAGACTTTATACTTGAGAAATACAAAAGCACTTGGAGAAATCACTTTCAAGATTATAGAACAATAAGCACCTATTTATGGCTTAGATATCCAGAACGATATTACATATTTAAACCAAGGGAATTCTCGCGAGTATCTCAAATTTTAAATACTAGTTACACCTTCAAAAAAGGTGCTACTCCCAATACTGTATTGCAAGCATACGAATTATATAATGAAATCAAATGGATTTTGCAACAAGATACAGAACTGAAAGCAATGCTTTCTGATGTCCTCACTCGCACTCCGAATTGTGATCCAGATCTCGAATTGACAACTACTACTGTAGATTTTCTATACTTCTTAGATAAGAATAATCAAAAAAGTCAAAAAACATTTCAGATAGCAGGAAAAAAGCAAGAAAAAGACATCCCTCCTTTAACTCCCCCTACTTCCAAACTTCACTACTGGTGGCTAAATGCTAATCCTCAAATGTGGAGTTTGTCCAATTGGAGCATAGGAGAAATTCAGTCTTACACTTTATATAATGACAATGGAAATAAACGTCGTGTATTCCAGAATTTCTTAGATGCAGAAGCTGGTGACATAGCAATCTGTTATGAAGCAACTCCTACCAAACAAGTAGTTGCACTTGCTAAGATTTACAAAAAGAATGATGGAAAACATATCTATTTCCAAAAAACAGAATCGCTTACTTATCCTATTGATTATTCGATTTTAAAAAACTGCGAGGAACTCAATAATATGGAGTTCTTTGCTAATCCTAATGGCAGTTTATTCAAACTTACCCAAAATGAATATGATTTCATTATGGATATAATTCGAGACACAAATCCTATTAAACGAACAAATGAAAATATCGGCCGATACACAGATGAAGATTTTCTAAATGACGTATTTCTTGATGAACAAGAACTCAAAACTCTAAAAAGTATACTCAAATACAAAAAAAATATCATATTGCAGGGAGCCCCGGGAGTAGGTAAAACATACTCTGCCAAACGACTGGCTTATACAATAATGGGAGAAAAAGATGATTCAAGAATCTCAATAGTCCAATTCCATCAAAATTATTCATACGAAGATTTTGTTATGGGTTATAAACCTCAAGAAGAAAAATTCGAACTAAAAAAGGGAATATTTTACAAATCTTGTATTACTGCCGGAAATGATCCAGAACACGATTATTTTTTCATAATTGATGAAATCAATCGTGGTAATATGAGTAAAATATTCGGAGAATTATTAATGCTAATTGAAAAAGATTACCGTAATGTTAAAATAGCATTAGCACACAATGGAGAACTTTTCTCTGTGCCAAACAATCTCCACATCATAGGTATGATGAACACCGCAGATCGCAGCTTGGCTATGATTGATTATGCATTGAGAAGAAGATTTTGTTTCTACAACATGAAACCAGGATTTGATTCAATCGGCTTCCAAAAGTACCAAAATGAATTACATAATACCACTTTCGACAAATTAATTGAAACGATCAAGAGATTAAATGATGAAATATCTAGAGATGAATCACTCGGTGACGGATTCCAAATAGGACACAGTTATTTATGTGGATTAAAATCTTGTGATAAAGTAAAAGAAATTATATTCTATGACATTATTCCTATGTTACATGAATATTGGTTTGATGATAAACAAAAAGTTGATTTTTGGGAAAATGAACTAAAGAGCTTATTCTAATGACAAATGACAAAAATATATTAATCAAAAATATTTATTACATGCTAGCTTATGCCTTTCAGGTACTTAAGCGTAACAACTATGCAAGTATAGCTTCTGAAAAATTCGAGCATATAGAAGACTTGTTTGCAGAAATTCTATCGCGAGGTATTTCGTATCAATTAAAACAAGGATTATATCGTGAATATGTACCAAGAACAGAATCACTACCTACAATGAGAGGGAAAATTGACATAACAAAAACTATTAAACATAGAATACAATGTCAGCAGATCCTATCATGCGAATTTGATGAACTATCAGAAAATAATATATTTAATCAAATATTAAAAACTACAATCAGTATTCTTCTCCAAGGAAAGATAGTAGCCAAAGAACGAAAAAACAAATTAAAAAAAGTCCTACCATTCTTCGTCAACATTAATACCATTGAACCATCCATCGTAAAGTGGAATACACTCTATTTTCAACGTAATAATCAGACCTATAAAATGCTGATGAATATTTGTTATTTTATTTTGGAAGGTTTACTACAGACAACTGAAGATGGTAAATACCACATGGCAACTTTCTCTGATGAATATATGCATCGGCTTTATGAGAAATTTGTATTAGAATATTACAAAACAGAACATCCTGAATTAAAGACCAGTACTTCCCGAATAAAATGGAATATTGACTATCAATCCGATAACAAAGCACTAGAATTACTTCCATGTATGCAATCAGATATCATGTTAGAATACAATGGAAGAACGCTTATTATTGACACCAAATATTATTCGCAAACAATGCAAAAACAATATAACAAACAAACCCTTCATTCTAACAACTTATACCAAATTTTCACCTATGTGAAAAACTATGATATACAAAATTCAAGCAATGTTGCAGGTATGCTTTTATATGCAAAAACTAATGAAGAAATTACTCCTGATTTAGAAACCAGTATATGTGGAAATAGAATCTATGTCAAAACTCTCGACTTATATACAGATTTCAAAAATATTGCTTCCCAATTAGATGAAATAATAAGCTATATAAAGATACATTAAACACATATAGACTCATTGTGTATTTTAAGCATCATCCGATGAATCCCATATTTATAAGATTATAAACAAATATTTATTTCGTTCCTCCCCAAATTACATAACCTTAAACATACTACTAATAGAAATCAGCAACAAATTCCATTAAGTAAATAACCAAAACTACAGAAACAAAAACATACACTAAAAAATAAAGCACACTTTCATTTGAATTAAACTGTTTCTTGTTATCTTTGCCTAGACGTATTCATTTAAAGAACAATAATATGGATGTTGAAATAAAAGAGAAGGAAAACCGGAGACATGTCGGACGCAATTTACAAAGGATTCGTGTATATTTAGGCATGAAACAGGAAGCACTGGCCGCCGATCTTGGTGTAAATCAGCAGGTCATTTCAAAGATTGAGAAACAAGAGGAAATAGAAGAAGGCTTTCTAAAAAGAATTGCTGAAGTGTTGGGAATATCCGAAGAAGTCATTAAAGACTTTGATGTTGAAAAGACGATTTTCAATATTAATCATCATAATTATAAGGATGCAAATATCTCTGAAGGTGCTACTACATACGCCATCGTTCAACAAATAAATCCACTTGAAAAAATAGTTGAGTTATATGAGCGTTTGTTGAAAAGTGAGCAAGATAAAATTGAGATCCTGAAAAAACATATGAAATAATCACTGCTAGATTCAGCAATCTAATATATAGAAGAATGGAAACAATAGAAAATATAAAATCAAATCACCTTCACCTTGGGAAAAAGATAGAACGTGTACGCAGACTTCGCGGTATGACTCAAACGGAGCTAGGCCAATTATTAGGAATAACCAAGCAAGCTGTTTCAAAAATGGAACAAACCGAGAAAATTGATGATGAACGATTAGAAAAAATAGCCTCTGCATTAGGAGTTACTACCGACGGATTGAAAGAGTATAACGAAGAAACGGTTTTATATAACACAAATAATTTTTACGAGAATTGCGGTGTAAAAAATGCAATTGGTAATAACCAAACATTCAATAATTTTCCCATAGAACAAACGATTGAACTCTTTGAGAAACTGTTAGAGAAACAGAAAGAACAATTTGAGAGCTTAAAAAAAGAGAAATAGATGACCTTTATAAAATACTCAACTTCGTTTATAACAATTATTTCCCTAAGGGAGTTGTAGATGAATTGATTTCCTCAAAGAACAAAGAAATTGATTGGCTAAAAATAGAGATAAAGAACCTTAAACAAGAAAGAGAAACCTTGCTGCAAATAATTAGGGATATGTATTGAGTATCCCTAATTACCAAATGTTGATAAGAAATCCCCATTACATACAAATAAAACAATCCCAACGCTTCCCATTCCCAAAATAAAGTCCTACTTTTGTGAAGAATTCTGTTTGCAATATTTACAACAGTATTTCACAAATAAAATAAACCCTACAAAATGAAAGAAGAACCCGACAGTCTGTCTGTCCCTTACAATTTTGCCCGTTGTTTCAACGCTCAATGTCCACAAGCCTCCAAATGCCTGCGCCACATAGCTACACAACTTGATACAACAGATTACCTTTATATCTCCATCGTTAATCCGGCACGTTATCCTGCGGATGGAAACCAATGCGAATGTTTCAAAACTACAGTAAAAGTCCATGTGGCATGGGGACTTAAACAGTTGCTTAACAGAATCCCCTATGAGGATGCAGTCAGTATCAGAATACAATTGGTAGGACACTATGGAAAAACGGGATATTATCGATTCTATCGTGGAGAACGGGGGCTTATGCCTAAAGACCAAGCCTACATCAGACAACTATTCCGCAATAAAGGGATAAAAGAAGAGCCAACTTACCAACGCTACACAGAAGAATATATTTGGTGAGTTGCTGTCATCTGTCACAATTTAGGGGTTAATTGTTTAGTAATGAACCGATAAGACTGTGACAGCAAGAGGTGACGGCAGGGTGATGGCATTTTTGCCGTCACCTGGTTATTAGTCTTACAACATGATAGAGTGTACCGCTACGCGTATGTTTGGAAGGTATTTCTTGCTTTTTCAGTATTCTTCCGAAGGAATTAACCCTCTTGACAGACATCGGGATTGAACTGCCTTTTTGAATATCTTCCATAATCTCCGCTGGAGACAACCACTCCCCTTCTTCAGGCTGTGCGGCACGGAAATAACGGAAGAAAAGTTGCTCTTCCGGCGGGACTTGTTCAAATTCACGGTTGTTTTCCACCATGATCTTTTCTTCCTCCTGGTCGAACCAGTAACGTTCGCCATGTTCCAATTCGTACATAGCTTGTGCGTAAAGCTGCTCATAGTCTATCGGACGGTTGGTGTCAATCACTCCGGTCACTTCGATGCAAATAAAACGACGACTGCCGGAAGGGTCGGTCAACAAGTCTTTCTGGTTACTTGTAGCTATGAATGAGGCGTACCGACGCATTTCAAGCACGGCACTGCCATGAGGTTTCTTCACATTCAGTACAGGCTTTTGCAGAATATGTTTCAGAAAGCCTTGTTGTGTCGAACTCACCTGGTCAAATTCATCGATATTGATAAGCGCAAAACGATTGAGGTAAAGTTCGGCATCTTTCTTTCGGGAGAAATCAATGCTGTCAGTATAGTAGGAACGCTCGGAAGGGGGCATTATGCTCCGGCAAAAGGTGGATTTACGTGTCCCTTGCGGTCCGACAAGTAAGGGCGAAACACTGTTTGCATACTTTTTATTGCTTCCTTTCCAATGAGAAACCATATTGAGGAACCAACGGTGGAACAAATCCATCCAATACGGATTCTTACAAGGGACGGTGGCTGCCAATGCACGAATACGGTCTTTACCGTCCCATGCGGGAAGCCGGTAGAGGAAATCTTCCAACGGGTTGAATACAGGGACGCGGTTGGAGTAAATATAACGACTAATATCCCTATCCCACAACGGGATACCTTCCATCTGTGCATCCAAAGCAATGCTGTTCAGCGCACGTTTATCGAGAGGATTGAAACGGAAACGAAAAGAAAGCCTTTCACGATATTCTACCTCACCAATTTGGGTATTATGACGGAATTCATAGCGGCGTTTCATAAATTCTTCAGTCTGCAAGGCGAGTTGCTGCTCTTTAGTCAGGCTGATATTCTTGCCGAAACCTTTGCACTCGGTATATATATTGCCAATCATTTGCCGGATAAGCTCTTCCTGTCTATACATATAGAAGTGGAAAACAGTACGTTTCACAACTTCTTCTTGTGGAAGTCCCGAAGCAAAACAGTTTTTAGCCAGTTGGACAACTAAAGGATGCCATGTGTCTTTGCTCAATTCGAGCCCCGCTTCCCGGAGATCGGCATAAGCTTTCCGAAAAGCGGCTTCGAAAAGCATCAGGAAGGCATTTTCCGCATCATATCCCGGTACGGCACGGGTTAATGGAGATTTCTCCGCCTGAACCGCTTCACGGAAAGTGGTTTCTTCGGGCATTGATGATGGTTGAGAGAGATAAAATTGGACTGAATTCGGACGATATATGATGTCCGGATCGTGGGATAATCGCGAATATTGTTCCAGAGTCGGTTCTTTGGGAAGTATATCGAACGGGATTTGGGGCTGATAACATTTCACAGCCAGTCGATAAGCATGGGCATGGAATAGTTCCGCTTCTTCCCGTGTTTTGGGAAGGGAGTTGTCCGGTCGGGTGAAGGTAGTCCATATTTTCACCGTTTTACCACTTGAACCCATAAAAACACAACGGGTTTGTGGTTGCTCACAGGCTTTTTGTTTCACTAAAGCGATTTCCGACTTATTGGATAAAGGACCGATGGTCAGTTCTACAATACCGTTGTAGTTTTTCATTTGTTTCTGACCGTTTACTTTTCGAAATTCGGCAGCAGGAATTATCTTGGGCAGTTTATCGGCAAACATACACCGTTCATCGGAAAGGGTATATCGCAGATGTTCTCTGAATGTAGAAACAGGACGGGATTTTATTTCTGTCTTTATCTTATTTACCAGTATATCAAGATCCATTACGCTAAGCGCTATCGTATCTTCGTTCTTACGAAATTGAGTAATTTTCATTAATTTGATAATAATTTGTTTTGTCAGCGTCTTTGCGATCGTTGAGACTGCTAAATTAGTCATAATATCCGAAACCGGCAAAGAAAACAAGTTTTTAATACAGAAAATTATTGATATATCAAGCATCTCTTTAACCGAAAGAAACGGGATTGCCACCACTCTATTACGGGGCAAATTAGTTTTCTCTGCTTGAAACTATAGTTCCAGCTAAGAGAAACTATAGTTTCATCGGTAAGAAACCAATGGTTTCAAGTAATTGGAACTAGAGTTTCAAGCCTATGAAACTAAAGTTTCAAACCGCAGAACCAACAGTTTCACGCCTTGAAACTGTTAGTTTAAAGGCAGGACACAACTCATAAGTACGAGGATAATAAATTGAACTACTAATCCATTGATGGCTGATACTATTTATTTTCGAGCAGCGTCTTTATTTTGTCTTTGTTTTCTAGGTGACAGCATTATTGCCATCACACTGCTGTCACACTGTGCTGTCACACTATTAAGTACTTATACTCTGTAAGTTAGATTATAATCTGTGACAGATGACAGATATATTTTGTTTTTTATTTCATAGAGATGCTGATATAACTAATCTAATACTTTATATATCCTTCTTGTTCATACGCTTTCCCATATTTATGAATCATTGCTACCAATGGTCTTAAACGTTCGTCAGAAACCAACATAGCCCTATAACGCAAATACTGATTATCATAAAGCTGCCGGTTTCCGTCCTTGAGGCGTTTCTTCACATCCGCAGGAATGAAAAATTCCGCACGGTTGCCCAATTTGACATAGAATTCATTTAAAAAGATAGAAATGCCAGCCAAATCTATATCTCCGAAATGAATATAGCGATTGGGAATTATCTTTAGCCAGTTACACAAATCCTTCGATTGCGGATAACGGGACACGAAAAGAACTTTCATTCCTTCAAACAAGTACTTTTGGGCACGGATATGCTGGAAATTCTCTCCATTCTCTATACCCACTACTACAACATCTTCAGGAATACGGAAATATTCGTAATCCTGCATGAAAATAGAAGTGCCTTGCAAGGGAGAAAGAACACATGGTTCGCCATGAAAAGTAGCTTCTATAGGCGTATAACAATTGAGGAGAAAACCTTTGAACGTACGGGTATATCTCAATTTAGAGTCCCCCGCCTTCGCCACTTGCTCCGAACGCGACACTTCATCCGGACAGTTCTTCATCTCAATCCAATCTTCCAGCTCCATGCCGGAAGTATAATTCTGGGAGATGTAGATACGGCATCCTTCCGGGTCAATCATACGAAAACTACGCTTACTCCCTCGGGGAACAATAGTGATGATTCCCTCATCCATTAATCTATTTGCTATCAGTCCATCAAACTTTGTGTAAGGTATGAGCTCGCCGCCCAGCATTTTCAGAACTAGCCTCGCCATTGCCAATGTAAATAAACTACCACTCATTTTTCTATCTTATTATAGGTTAACAATGGGACAACCTGTGTATTTGACCGCCCGTCTTTACTCAATAAATAGGTATAACGATAATCTTCCACATTGTAAGTAGTGGGAGAACTATTTACCAACAATATATTCCGGCAATTGGCAAAGTCCAAAATACCTTTCACATTGTTGGGGTGTAACTTGCCTATTTCATCCATCATACAATGGATTTTAAAGTCACCAAACTTACGTGACGCCTTTTCTTTGAATACATTAATCAGCATGATATTGACCATTGCTTTCACCAGAATGTCCGTGCCGTCAGAACCTACATTGGCAATCTTCTCCACCCATCCCGTGTCATTATCATTCTCTTTCACGCGGAACTCCAGTTTGAATGTATCGGCAAGCGCCAACCGTCTGCGTCCCGGCTCGTCAAGCAGGAATTTCATAAACGACAACAAATGCCGGACAGCCACCGCATTGACATCTTCACGGGAATCCTGCGAGAACAAGTCAACCTTTCCCATATTATATTGGTTCTCATCACTAAACCGTTTAATCTCCAGCAATAACTGCATCAGTTTATCGCTGCTCTGAAGCGGGCGAAGAGCTATTTCCTTTATTACTCCGGCAAAATTCCGCTTGACAAAATCGTCGTTGATATCCTTTATTGTTCTGTGTATCTCGCTTTCATTACGGGTCAGTCCTCCCACTTCCTGCGAAATCCGGCGGATTATATCCGTATACCGTTCACTGATATGTTTCTGATAATCGGAAATCTTATCATTATCCACAAACTCGCACAAATTGGAAGCGAAATCATAGTAATCCTGTTCTCCAACCAGTTCCGTACGGAAATGAAACGTGTTTTTTGACGAGAAGTTTCCATTGAACTGCGTTACCGCTTTCTTGAATTCTTCTGTTTTTCTGATAGTGGATACGATGAGCGACTTCAACTCTTCCACAATAACATCGCAATTTTTCCGAGTAGGCTTCTCTCCTATTTCTATCACAGAAGGCGGACAAAAAGTTTCATCTTTCCGGAACATATCCACTTTATTCAACCCGTCCTCCAATAAGTGCAATTCTTTGCCAATCCGCTCGAGGTGCTCGTCCGCCCCTTTTTTCTGGACCTGCAACTTCTCCTTTTTCAGAGCGAAACGTTCGTCCAATGCAACTAGCTTCGCATCCAGTTCTTTCTTCCTGCTTCGCGTAGCAGGTTCTTTATCAAACAGTTCCTCCTTGTCTCTTTCATAATAAAGAACTTGTGGGCGGGATTTACCTATATAATCTAATTCTTTATTTATTTCGGCAAGCCTGTCATCATACTTGCGGATAGTGACCGTATCAGCACCCTTTCCATTCAATTCATTCTCCTGCGCCTGCTTCAATTCCTTTTTCCGCTCCGCAGTTTGCTGTTTCATCCGCTCTATCTCTTGCTGAACGCTGGCAACAAACTCCTCCAGTTCCTTCCGGAGTTCCGTCCTGCTGTCATTATACACTTTCCGGCAAGCTTTCAACAGTTTTTCCCGTTCCGCCAAATGCTTCTCCTTCTCGCCTTCCGCCACATAAAGACGATGGCCGATATCATTCAGTTGCGCCTGTAATTCTTCGGTACATCCTCTTTTCCATTCCTCCTCTTTCGTCTTCCATGAGGCGTAATCAGCCTGCAAATTCTTCAATTTTGCAGGAATCTGCATTCGCTCGGCTTCCATCAGATGTTGTTCTTCCAAAATACTATGTATTTGCTTCGAATACTTCTTCTCCAAAGAAGAAACAGCTTCCGCCTCTTCTTCCGTCAGTCGGGTGAGACGGTCGGTACAGAGTTGCCGGGCTGCTTGTTGCCTGTCGCGCTCCTGCTTCATTTCCTCGGGAGTGCGGACAGAACGCTCGATTGCTGTCAGATTGAGTGAAACGCCGAACAAAGTAGCTTCCTTATTCACTAATTGAGGTTGCAGTTCATTGTTGTACAACACCAGTTCCTCATCCGCCACCTTGCCTATCGTCTCCTGCCAATCCGGTTTATTCTTCTCCAGCCATTCACACAAAGAACCTTTTCGTTTCTCAATCAAGGCGTCCAATGTTTGCAACTGTTCTTCAATCGCGCTCCGTTCTTTACGAACGGTCTCCATCTTTGTCTGAAATTCCCATTTCAATTTTTCCACTTTCCATTCACACTCCTGCCTCAACTGCTTTATTTCTCCTTGTTGCTGACGGATGCTATGTTCCAGTTCCTTGTCCTTTTTGCGCAGTTCGTTGATGCCGTCTTCACAATCGGACATTTCCTTTTGATGGGGATGTTCGTATTTCACCTTTTGAAGTTTCAGGTTACACTGTGCCTGTTCGTCGCGCAACTGCCGGATACGATTATCCACAGTCTGCACTTTCTCTTCTTGCGTTGCCCTTACTTTCTCTTCTTCCACACGAAGTTGTTGCATCAATTCTTCCTGCTTGCCGGCAATCTCCGCATTCCGAGCATTTATCCGTGCTTGCTGGCTATTCTCAAAAGTACGGAAATCAGCTTCCAGTTTCTCAAACAGCAATCGGTACTTACTCAATACGTCCTCATAAGCCCTTGTCAGTTCCGATTTCATATTCCGGACTTGTTCAAGTTCCTGAATCAGTAATTCTTCGCAAGATACCCGTTTGATGATTTCTTCAATCTGCATCTGCTCGTAATGCAGACGTTTCTCACGTATCTTTTTGAGCAAATCGTTTATTATACCTATATCCCTAATCAAGCCATCACGCTCATTGGTGTACTTTTGTTGCAGTTCACCCATAAGCCGCAGCAACCGTTCACGTTCCGTCTCGGCTTTAGCCTGTTCTTCCTTCACTAACGGAATCTCATGCAAAGCCTGTTTCTCCGCAAAGTTAAGCTCCGCACGCCCTTCACCAATCTGCTTTTGAGTATAAATCAAGTCACGATAGGCGTTCATTACTTTCTCCGCCATCTTCCGGACAGGCACTTCTCCATTCTTGTTCTTTGTAAACCAAAGCATCACGTCCCTGTATTCCTGCTCGAATTCCTTTATCTGGCTACGATAGAAGTCCAAATCGACAGAGATATCCTCATCACTCATCGAACGGATAATGGTATCTTTTATAAAGTCAGCATCCAGTTTGGAATTTAAAAAGACGTTCTGTATCGTACGGGGAATATTCTGATATTTTGCACTTTCCACAATGGCAAACTTGCGGTAAGGTATCATTTCATGCTTGCGGTTATTACCGAAAATAATGTCCCGATACATTTCATAGCTAGTCACTTGTGCAGTAATCTGAATCTTCGAACCGATATGTTCGCGGATGCGTCCCCACTCGGAATGTACCACATTGTGTTCGTCAATGAACCAGTCCTGTTGGAATGGCGCATCAATAAAACGGAAAAACACCCGTCCCTGGGATTTGGCAGCTACCACACAATACGCCCCATTCTCCCGCATCACTTCATAGATAATGTAAGAATTGGCGTATGGAAAATAAAAAGCATCAAAGCTTTTCTTCTCCTTCGGAATACCCAGTCTTAGTTTGTCAGCATTGTAAAAGAAGAGAATGGCACGAAGCAGCGTACTCTTACCGACACCTTGCGTACCTATAAAATGTACGTTCCCATCCAACTTCACTTCCGCATACGGAATATGGGCACTGTTCAGAAAAATAATCTTATTCAGGTATCTCATCTTGCACCTCCTCTGAAATTGTGATACAATCAACCAAGTCCTCCATATAATGGAAAGCCGACAATACTTTATACGTCCCGTCAAGTTCGTTTTCTTTCTCTATCAGTCCTATACTCTCCAGTTCTTTCAGCAGTTTGCCGACTACTTCATCATATTTCTTCTTATCCGAAAACAGTTTGGTTGCCTTTTCTTTCAGTTCGATATCGCATCCTATCTGAATCTCAATATCAGCAGCACGAAACAGAAAGCCCGGGCCGAATGCCGAATGATAGGTTTTCAGGAAACTCAAGTAATCAATCCACTTCTGAATTGCTTCCAGTTTACGTTCCAAATCGACTTTCGATTCCTTGCGAGTAAAGTAGTAATAACCGTCACCACCTTCCAGATAAAAACCGATGCCTTTATAGTAATCATAATAATCGGGCAAATCTTCCTCAATGGCATCATACAAGCGTTTCACTTGGGCAGAGACACTATTGGAAGAAATGAATCCCCCTTTGCTAAGTATATTAAATATCTCTTCAGTATATTTCATAGTCATCTGTTTTTAGCATTCAGCATACATCATTTGGCATATATTAAAGGGTATTCCACTTCGTCGGAAATTTCATAAGTATCCGTAAAGCGAAGTTCGTCGGCATACTGTGACGCCAGTTGGCAGAAAAAGATTAATTTCTCTCCACGTGTCACCTCTTTCCGGTAGCGATAGTTCATCACAAAAGAGAACAGATGGGTGCTGGACGCCATAAATGAATTATGCACCTCCTGCAAGTTTACGGTATCTATCATTTGCGACTGCCCATCCAGGTATCCTTCCGGAATGGCATCTGCCAGTTGTTTCATTCCTTTCGGAGAATTTCTCTGCCGCGCGACAAGTTTCTTCAAAATCTGAAAAGCCTCATCGGAAGTCCGTAGATTATCAATAGAAAGCTTGATGCGATAACCGACCTGCGGCTCCATCCAGACAGGATTTTTTTGTGCGGCAACAGAACGGATACTTGTATGTTCTTCCAACAAGAACTGGTCTTTCAAGTACTTCAACTTCTTTACTTTCTCAAAGATACGGTTCTGATAATCTATCAGATTCAGATAATGGATGATTTGTTTCTGGATTTCAATCAGATTATGGTACGAGTCATTTAGCTGAAGTTTTACGTCACTTACTACATTCCGCATTTGTACGTCCATCGCCACCCGGAAGAAAACAGGCTGTCCGTAGTCTATCAATTCCTCACTTTTACGAATCAGCAGAGCAATATTATTCCGTTTCTCATCGAGGCGGACAAGTTTAGTCTTTTTTATCTTATAATTAGGTTCGTTCTTATAGGTATTATCCATGTTTCTTTTCAGATCCATCACATTGCGGACTGTAGTCAGAGCGATGTTTTTCAGGCAGCGTTTCACTTCACGCTGGTAGTTGTATTTACGTTGTTCGTTATTCTCTTTCAAGTAATAGTCAATGTTTTCATTCAGTCGTGTCAGGTAATCCTGCACGAAAGATACATTGATTTCTTCATTTACTTCGAGTACATCTTCAAAGAATTTCAGATAAATATCCTCCATTTCAAGGAAGTCGCCAGTGTCCCGGATGACTCCATAGTCTATCAGATAGCGGATACGCTCTTCTTTGTACTCCGTCATTTCAAGCGCATAATCATAACGGAACGAAAGAGATTTCCGTTTAGCAAACATTTCTTTCAAGAGCTCTTTCTCCCGGTCGAGACTCTTGACCAGTTCTTCTATGGAACGAAAAGTACTCATCTAATTCACTGTTCTTCCAAATCCATAATACGTCTCGTTGCAGGATATTCTTCCGCAATCGTCCTTTTCTTAATTATTTCTGCCACAACACTTTTTATACTTCTTCCCGCTTCCACAGGGACAAGGATCGTTCCTTCCGACCGTGTGTTCGGAAGGCATGCCACGAAACAGATTGTCTATCCTTGCCTGCATTTCCGGAGTAATGTCCATACCGGCAGCCTTCATATTCGGGCCTGCAACAATGCGGGGAGGATTCTTTCTAAATTTGTCTTTTTGAAATAAAACGAATGCCTCCCCTGAAGAATAACCTTTCAAGAACCAACGGGGACAATGATTCACATAATCCATAAATAGTTCAATAGCCTCTTGCAGTTCCTGCATGGAAGAAAGTTTGTGGCTAATCATTGAAGTAATAATAGACATTGAATTTTCTTCCGTTTGAGCAGTAAACCACAAATATGCCAAACTACTATCCGCCTTTTCTTCCGTATATCGCAGTTTCTTCATCATATACTCCTTCAATTCATCCCAACACGGATTAGGAATGATACTCAATGGCATCATGCCCGCTGAAAAGGCTTCCTCTTTAGAAAACTTCTTCCTGTCCGGTATATCACGGCGCAGATACAATTGCTCCTCCAAAGATTCAAAATCATCCAAAAAAGGAGACTCTATGTAAAGGTTTGTATTATAACCATCTTCCACTTCAAAGGTTAGTCGCTGTATCAATGCCGAATTAGCCAAACTGTCAGCTATTTCTTCTTTTGTCACTGAATGCTGCAAATAGCCTACCAGTATATACAATAAGTCCGAATAAGAGAGAAAACCATATAAATTTACGATTCCACAGGCATACTGTTCTATCATAAAACGAACAGATTGCTTTTGGGAAGTCAACAGTTTATTCAGATAAGAAGCTACTGCCTCACGCAATTCATCGCAGATCATATAACGGACTTTACTCTCATCCATGTGACTACAGTCCGTTGCTATGAAAGAAAGAGTTTCCAAAGTAGTCACCAAAAAAGAATTTGTACATTCTACGTAACTACCAGATCCCGCCTTCACTAACTTATCAAGTAATGCCAGTTCATAATGCGTCAACCGGGAAAGCCACATTTCAGGACAGGTCAAAACAGCTTCTGCAAAATAAGTTACATACTCATCCTTGTGCAACTTGGTAGGAACAGGTAAAAGCAAAATTTTCGCCATCCTCTTTAATTCCTCTTTTGTATTCATCTTCAAGCCATCCACCAATTTCAATGACGGCTGAAACAATTCCGACTGACATTTTAACATAATATCTATTCACTTATTGATTAATTCACAAAAGTAGGAATTTCTTATCCGACATCACTATTTTGGGATGAGAATTTGCAAAGGCAATTACTATTTATACCTTTGTGACTTCAATAGAGAATTAGTAACCCGTTAAAAGAGGAAATTGATTATGCGTTCATTCATAGTGCTTCTTTGTTTAGTACCCACCCTCCTGCTTGCCCAACAAAGCAAACTTGAAACACAGTTGAAACAGGCAATCAAAGATAAGAAAGCTGAAATAGGGATTGCCGTTATTATTAACGGAAAAGATACGGTAACTGTCAATAATGACATTCACTACCCGTTGATGAGCGTATTCAAGTTTCATCAGGCGTTGGCATTGGCCGATTATATGGGAAAGAAAAAACAATCACTGGACACCCGGTTGCCAATCAAAAAATCAGATTTAAAGCCAGATACTTACAGTCCGCTGCGAGATAAATATCCGCAAGGAGGAATTGAAATGAGTATTGCCGACCTGTTAAGATACACACTTCAGCAGAGCGATAACAATGCTTGCGATATTCTTTTCAACTATCAAGGTGGTCCGGAAACTGTGAATAGGTATATCCATTCATTAGGAGTTCGGGAGTGCGCCATCGTCGGAACAGAAACAGCGATGCACGAAGACTTGAATCTGTGTTATCAAAACTGGACCACTCCGTTAGCTGCTGCCGAATTATTGGAGATATTCCGCAAGAAACCCTTGTTTGCAAAAGTGTACAAAGACTTTATATATCAGACAATGGTGGAATGTCAAACCGGGCAAGACCGTTTGGTTGCTCCGTTGCTTGATAAAAAAGTAACCGTAGGTCACAAAACCGGAACGGGAGACCGTAATGCGAAAGGACAGCAGATTGGTTGTAATGACATCGGTTTCGTTCTTTTACCCGATGGACGTACTTATAGCATAGCTGTCTTCGTGAAGGATTCTGAAGAAAACAGTCAGGCGAACAGTAAGACTATCGCTGATATTTCCCGCATCGTTTACGAATACGTAATACAGCATTAAGAGCGACACAAAACACGTTCGGTGCGAATCAGGATTGAAACAAAGTAAAAAGTAATAGGAATTAAAAAAACATTTATATGAAACTGCATCATATTGCCATTTGGACCTTCCGGCTGGAAGAATTAAAAGAATTTTATGTCCGTTTCTTCGGAGGAAAAAGCAACGAGAAATACATTAATCCCAAGAAAGGATTTGAGTCATACTTTGTTTCTTTCGGAGAGGGAACTGACTTGGAACTCATGAGCCGTACAGACGTACAAAACACACCCATTGAAGAAAATAGGGTCGGACTAACACACTTTGCTTTCACCTTTCCCAGCCAGGAAGAAGTATTACGTTTCACCGAACAGATGCGTTCGGAAGGATATACCATCGCCGGTGAACCGCGTACTTCGGGAGACGGATACTTTGAAAGTGTTGTGCTCGATCCTGATGGAAATCGGATTGAGTGTGTATATCAGGAAATAACAGGAGGAGGAGAAGGAAAAGGAGAAACAGCAATCGGAACTGAAACTGAAGTTGGACCGGAAGCTGAAGCTAGACCAAACACTGAAACAGAAAGTATTCATTCCGTAACGCTCGATACAGAACGCTTGCTTCTCCGCCCTTTTGAAGAAGAAGATGCAGAAGCATTTTTCGCCTGTTGCCAAAACCCGAATTTGGGGAACAATGCCGGATGGCCGCCCCACCGGACATTGGAAGAGTCCCACCGTATACTCCATTCTACATTTATTAATCAGGAGGGTATATGGGCAATGATACTAAAAGAAACGCAACAACTGATCGGTTCCGTAGGAATCATCCCCGATCCCAAACGAGAAAACCCACAAGTGAGAATGTTGGGTTATTGGCTCGACGAGACTTATTGGGGCAAAGGATATATGACTGAATCAGTGCAAGGCGTTCTTAAATACGGTTTTGAAAAATTGAAACTAAGTCTCATCACTGCCACTTGTTATCCACATAATAAACGTTCACAGAAAGTCCTGAAAAAGAACGGTTTCATCTATGAAGGAACCCTCCATCAGGCAGAACTGACTTACAACGGAAATATCTACGACCACCAGTGTTATTATCTCCCCGGCATCTCCCAACCTACTCCGGAAGATTATGAAGAAATCCTCCATGTATGGGAAACGTCCGTCCGTCATACGCATGATTTTCTGACGGAAGAAGATATCCAGTTTTACAAACCACTGATGCAGGAACATTATCTACCAGTTGTTGAACTTTTTGTTATCCGCAATGCCAACGGAAAGATTGCCGCTTTCATGGGACTAAGCGACGAACTGATCGAAATGTTGTTTGTACACCCTGACGAGCAGGGAAAAGGATACGGCAAACGATTAATAGAATACGCAAGAGACAAAAAACAGATGGATAAAGTAGATGTCAACGAACAGAATGAAAAGGCACTCCAATTCTATCTCCATCTGGGATTCCAGATCATTGGCAGAGATGAAACGGACAGTATGGGCAAACCTTTCCCCATTCTTCATTTACAACTACCGGAAGCGAATACCGGTGACAGAAATTAATATCAAACAAACATCAGTTGAGTAAGTGCCCCCAAGCAATTGTTGAGCTAACTTAATGATAAAAGAAAAAAAACATGAACCTACGTGCCAGATTATCCGAACGTGTACACATTGAAGATATCAGAGAAGTACTCCATTTCATACAGGACGACAAGCGTCTTAGAGAAGAAGTCTACCAGCTGATATTCGACGAAGACCACATTGTTTCCTATCAGGCATTGTGGGTATGTACCCATTTCTCCAAAGCAGATGTAGAATGGTTGAGCCAACGACAGGACGAGTTGATTGATGCCGCCATGACCTGTCCACATTCGGGAAAGCGGAGAATGATTCTGAACCTGATATGCCAGCAACCTGCCGCCGACCCGCCACGAGTGGATTTCCTCGATTTCTGCATGGAACACATGATATCACGTGAAGAACCAGCCGGTGTGCAATCTCTCTGCATGAAACTGGCTTATCAACTGACGCGCTCCATCCCGGAACTGCAACAGGAATTACGTACCATGCTGGAAATCATGGAACCGGACTTAGTGGTTCCTGCCATCCGCTCTGTACGAAGAAACACCCTAAAGGCTATGAAAGCAAAGAAAAATTGATTGTTTTTATCACTTTCATTTCAATAAGTACAAATTCGTATTTAGCTGTCAAATAAGAATATACCTATCAATCAGAGTATATTCAGATGGAATATTTGAGATATACCCGTCACTGAAATCTGAATACCGATACAGAAAGTAAAAAAGGCTACGAGCTTATTAATGATTTGATTTCCCACAGGTCCCAATTTCTGAATGAACCTCTGTCCTTGTGAAAGGAATACATAAAAGATAGCCGCCATACAGATAATGACAAGCGCAATGACCAAATAATTAATTCCGGTTTGCAATAGTTTGCCTTTGACACTGGCGGACGCCATCAAAGTAAAGATGACCGATATGCTACCCGGTCCGATACTGATAGGAAACGTGATGGGATAAAAAATCTTCTGTTCGATATTCTTCCATCTGAAACCATCTACATTCTGACTGGCTTCTCCTTTATCAGTAGAACCCGAATCACCTAACAACTCCATTGCCGTCTTACAGATCAGTATTCCGCCTCCCAACTGAATAACGGGAATAGCCAAACCGAAAATCAATAGAAACAGATGCCCTATCACCAACGTCCCTACACCAATCATTATAAAATTGAACGTCAGTTTCTGAATAGCCGCTTTCCGCTGTTGAGGATCGAGATCTGTAAAAAATCCATTGACAACAAAACCGTTTCCCAGAGGATTTATCACCGGAAAAAGCGCCATAAACGATGACGAAAATATAATGAGAAGATTACTTAATGACATAATACCTGTTTTTTTGATACTTTATTAATATCTGATACTTATCTAAAACATAAATGGAACGTTATTGTTTTGAGAATATGTTTTTGCGGAATGAATTCGCATCCGTTGGATTCCCTGTAAAAGCAGCTTATAATAAACCTTTAACTAGAAATTAAAATTATGTGTACAAGAGTCGTTTATTCGGGAAAGAATGGAATGGTGGCAACCGGCCGGTCTATGGATTGGAAAACAGAAATGCACAGTAATCTTTGGGTATTTCCCAAAGGTATGGAAAGAAATGGAGAAACGGGAGCCAACTCCCTGAAATGGACGTCCAAGTATGGCAGTGTGGTAACTTCGGCTTTCGAGATTGCCAGCACAGACGGGATGAATGAGAAAGGTTTGGTTGCCAATCTATTATGGTTGCCCGAAGCAGAATATCCGATCAGGGATCAAAGCAAACCGGGACTTGCCATTACTGCATGGGTGCAATATATGCTGGATAACTTCGCCACCGTAAACGAGGCCGTGGCCGCCATTGATGAAAATACTTTCCAAGTGGTATCGGACCTGATGCCGGATGGTTCCCGCCTGGCAACCTTGCATTTATCTATTTCCGACGCAACGGGCGATTGTGCGATATTCGAATATACAGGTGGAAAGCTGACTGTTTACCACAGCAAGGAGTACAAAGTGATGACCAACTCCCCTACCTACAACAAGCAACTGGCACTAAACGAATACTGGAAATCAATAGGAGGATTGAGCTTCCTGCCCGGAACCAACCGTCCATCCGACCGTTTTGCAAGAGCCAGTTTTTATATTAATGCCCTGCCCCAAACAGATGATGTGAGAATAGCCATAGCAAGCGTATTCAGCGTTATCCGTAATACTTCTGTTCCTTATGGCATATCCACTCCCGAATTTCCGGAAATTTCCACCACACAATGGAGAACGGTATCGGATAGTAAGAATCTGCTCTATTTCTTCGAATCGAGCCTGACTCCCAATACATTCTGGGTAAATCTTCGGGAAATCGACTTGTCAGAAGGGGCTCCGGTACTCAAATTATCTATCGCCAATGGTGAAACTTATCACGGAAATGCAACCAAAGACTTTAAACCGGCACAGCCGTTCAGATTCATGGGAGTAAAGGGGTAAACGGGAATGTACATAAACTTATGCTTACTGATAGCCCAAATAAAAATCGTTGTAGGTATTCACGAGAAGTCAACGTCAGCCCCCTGATTGGCGTGGAGAAAATTAATACAGAAAAGACTGATATATAAGAGATTGATGCAGAAAAGAAATAGTGACGGTATCCGCTTGCGATAGTGACGGTATCGTTGTCATATACCGTCACTATCCTTATCGGATACCGTCACTATCACAAGTAGATAGAATCTGTGTCTTTTTCAGCTTATTATTAATTGAAATAATAAAGGAACACAGCAATTCCTTCAAGTGCCTTTTTCGGTTGGTCTTTTATTTCGATAGCAAACTTGATTTCCGCTTTTGCCACACCACGCAGATTAGTCAGCGAGTGCAAAGTAGTCACCAGACGGATGCTCTGTCCTGACAGTACAGCCTGACCGAATTTCATTTTGTCCATACCGTAGTTAATCATCATTTTCAGGTTATTCACCTGGATAATCTGATTCCACAAATAAGGAAGCATGGATAATGTCAGGTAGCCGTGAGCAATCGTGCTATGATAAGGGCTGTCTACTTTAGCACGTTCCGTATCTACATGAATCCATTGATGATCCAGCGTTGCATCAGCAAAAAGATTGATACGTTCCTGCGAGAGTTCCACATAATCGGAAACACCTATCTGTTGGCCTACTAGTTTTTCGAATTCTTCGTACGAATTGATAATTACTTTTTCCATAAGTCTTATCGTTTTTATGGGGGTTATTTACTATTAAATTAGGGACAAAAATAGGAAAAATAAACTGATATGCCACCAAATTTATAAATAAAAGCAAGGAATGAAGTATTTAGGTATGTTTTACAAACCGGAAGCCTGTTTCAGTGCTTCTGTCAGAATACTGTACCCCTTACCATTCAAATGTAAATCGTCGAGAGTCAACTCCGGATTCAGCCTGCCATCCTGCAATAAACGATTGAATACGTCCAGATAGACAATATCTGTTCCCTGCAATTTTTCGTGTATCTTCCGGTTAAGGATCTGGATAAATTTATTCACAGCCGTACTGTAATCATCATAATCATTACGTGGAAAAATACAGAAAAGATATGTTTTCAGTGAAGGGACGGCAAGAACCGCTTTTACATAACGCTCTACATATTCATCTATATTTTCATCGTTCAACTGATAAATATCATTGGTTCCGAATTGAACAACGACCTGGCAATCGGAAGTGTCTACCGCAAAAGACTCCACATAGGCCAGCCCTTCACCGGGAGCACCATAGTTCAGACATTCCCATTGTGGGAAATAGATATCCAGTGCCCAAAAAGCCATGTGACTGTTGCCAAGAAAGGCAAATTTTGGTTTTTCTTCTATCCTATCCATACAATTTCATTCAAACGTCCACGTTATCTCACTCAAACTCTCAAACAAATATAGAATAAAATTCGCGGATTTACGTTACTTTTGCAAAGGTAATCACATTCATTCATATATATAAACCAATGATACATTTTTTCAAGAAACCCGTTTCTCACCTTGCGTTGCCGGAGAAATTCACTTATCCTTTCCATTATACCCCTCATCCATTGTGTGTGTTGGCTGCGGAAGAAGTGAAAGAATATATTGCAAGCCGGAAAGAATGGCAAGAGGAATTGGCTTCCGGAAAGATGTTTGGAGTGTTGATTGTGCAAACGGACAACGGAATAACAAACAACGAAGAAAATCAGATTGGTTATCTTGCAGCTTTCTCCGGCAATCTGGACGGAAAGAATCTGCATCCTTATTTCGTTCCTCCTGTTTATGACCTATTACAACCAGAGGGATTCTTCAAAATCGAAGAAGAACAGATTTCTGCCATTAATATCCGTATTCGTGAATTGGAAAACAGTAGTTCTTATCTCGATTCAAAAGAGAAATGGAAGATAGAAACGGAACAGGCTAAAGCTGTTTTGAATCAAGCAAAAGCGGAGCTTAAAATGGCAAAGGAGGCGAGAGAGATTCGCCGCCAGTCATCTCCCGAGCTTTCTGGAGAAGAACAAGCCTCCCTGATTCGGGAAAGCCAATACCAAAAGGCGGAATACAAACGACTGGAAAAGAAATGGAAGAAACGATTGGAAGAGCTCGAAATGGAAGTCAGGCACTTCGATATTGAAATAGAACGACTGAAAACCGAACGAAAAGAACGTTCAGCAGCTTTACAAAGAAAGTTATTCGAGCAGTTCCGGATGCTAAATGCCCAAGGAGAGATGAAAGACTTATATACTATTTTCGAGCAAACGGTTCAGAAAGTTCCTCCTGCCGGTGCGGGTGAATGTGCTTTGCCTAAGTTATTGCAATATGCGTATCTTCATCAATTAAAGCCATTGGCTATGGCTGAATTCTGGTGGGGCGACTCTCCTAAAAACGAAATCCGGTATCACGGATATTATTATCCTTCCTGCAAAGGGAAGTGCGAACCGATTCTGCAACACATGTTACAAGGATTGGAGGTAGACGAAAATCCACTGCTGAATCCTGTTCATGAAGATGAAGAACTAGAAATCGTGTTTGAGGATGAATGGTTGCTGGTAGTCAATAAACCGGCAGGGATGTTGTCCGTTCCGGGAAAAGCAGAGGACAGAGATTCAGTCTATCATCGTTTGAAGAAGAAATATCCCGAAGCTACCGGCCCCATGATTGTACACCGGCTCGATATGGCTACTTCAGGATTATTGCTCGTTGCCAAAACAAAAGAGGTACATCGGGATTTACAGGCACAATTTGCAAACAGAAGTATTAAGAAACGCTATGTGGCGGTGTTGGATGGGGTGATAGTGCAGACAGAGAAGGAGAAGGAGAAGGAGAAGGAGAAGGAAACAAAACCAATAGCAGAGGAAACAACATTAATAGTAGAGGAAACTGTATCAACGAAAAAAACAGCAAAAGTAGAAAGAACTGATTTAGCACTAGAAAATACAGAACTAAGACCAGAAAGGGCAGAAAAAGTAGAAAAAGACAAAAAGACAAAAAGAACAGAAAGAACGGGAAGAACAGGAAGAATCGAACTCCCTCTTTGTCTGAATCCTCTCGACCGTCCTCGGCAAATGGTTAGTAGAGAACACGGGAAAGAAGCGATTACAGAATATCAGATCATCAGTGAGTCTGAAAGAATTACCAGTAAATCTGAAAACACTTTCAACGAATCAAACAGGATTGATGAATTAGAAAGGAGTATCAATGAGTCAAGAAAATACACCCGGATTATCTTCTATCCATTGACCGGACGCACACATCAGTTACGAGTACACGCAGCTCATCCGGAAGGCTTGGGATGCCCCATACTTGGAGACGAACTCTACGGAAAGAAAGCAGACAGACTATACCTCCATGCCGAATATATAGAGTTTCGCCATCCCATATACGGAGACATTCTCTGCATACAGAAAGAGGCCGATTTCCATAAAAAATATGATTAAGCCATGAACCAAATTCTTTTTGAAATGTATATAGGGGTAATTACTAATTTTCAAAAAGAACCTGACTATGGACATCAAATTCCGCATTACAAAGTATTTAGCCGTATCTGCTTTAGCAATGCTGCTACTGGGAGCCTGCTCCAAAAACAATATCTACATCAACTATCCTGACGAAGAAAACAACGGAGGTTCATCCGGCTCCGGCAATGATGACAACAACGGCAATCCGGCCAAAGAGAATGCGCTGGTTACTTTCAGTGCTTCCGTAGAGGGACGAAACATCACACGAGCCATGTCTCCTATGGGAAAAGGACTTCAAAGCTGGCTGTGTGCCTATATAGCCAACACATCGAACAATATCACAGGCGCTCCCGTTGCTCAAGGCAACTATGTCACCTCCTCCCCCGGTGTACTGACAGGAAATCTAGGATATAAAATGTATTTGAGCAATGCTATCTATAGCTTTTATGCCGTATCATGCAATTCCACCAGCCCGGCGCCTACTTTCACCAACGGACTATCCGAACCTTTATCCAACGGAGTAGATTATCTTTGGTGGCACGCGGTTCATCAGGACATCGCCAGTTCACAGGTAAATATCCCCATAACCTACCAACACGCAGCCACGCAAGTAGTTGTAGCGATCGCTGGAGGAGAAAATATCACTTTAAACAAGATACTTTCCGCTACCATCACTCCGCCGAAACCGGGCGCAATCATGGACTTGTCAACAGGTATCATCACTTCGGAAGTCAGCTATGACAAAGCAGCCGATATGGGAATCAACGACTTCACCGTACAATATATCATGTTACCCGTAAAGAGCTCCTCTCCCATGACCTTGACACTGGAGCTGATGGTAAACGGAGAAAGCTTTTCACGTACCTACACCACTCCGCTCACTCCACCCAACAACCTCCTGTCAGCCGGAAATTCATACCTTTTCCGGGCAGTTATCAATGAAAACTCCATCTCATTCGCCAATGTCAGTGTGAAAGAATGGACAGAGGTAGACGAAAGCGGAAACCCGCTATACCCTGTACAAGATTAAAATATCCGAAATAAAATCAAAGCAAACCAGGTTACGCAAGCCACAAACCGGGTTATGCAAACTGCAAACCGGGTTACGCAAACCACCAACCGGCAATCATGCCACCGTTTGCGTAACCTGACTATTCGTAAATACCTGCTTCTTCAACCTGCGATAAACGTAGATAAAGGCCGGCACGAGGAATAAGTCTGCCGCTATCCAAGCCATCGGATCACCGTAGCAGACAGCAATAAAACCAAATACTGGTACGGCATAGAGACTGACAAGAATACGAGCAATCATCTCCGCCACTCCGGAGAACATGGCAAGATTGGTAAAGCCCACTCCCTGAATGGTATAACGCAAGATGCACAACAAACCAAGCATCGGGAAAAACATACAGGAGACATGCAGGAACAACTCCGTATCCAGCAGAATCTCCGTTTCCGACGGGTCTACGAAGATCAACGCGAAATATTTAGCCCCTACCATCAGAAGAAGGAACGTGAAAGCCGCATAAATAATCATCATCAGAGCACTAGCCTTGATTCCCAACCAAATACGTTCCGGTTTACCCGCTCCGTAATTCTGTCCGCTATATGTAGCCATCGCAATGCCCAAACTCTCGAACGTACAGATAAAGAACATCTTGATGCGCATAGCAGACGTAAAGGCTGCCACACACGCCGTTCCCAAGGCATTATTCGCGCTCTGAAGCATGATGCTGCCGATAGCCGTGATAGAAAACTGCAATCCCATAGGCACACCGATGTAGAGCAGCGTCTTAGCCAGTTTCGACTGGAACCGGCGTTCTTTCGGAGTACCCTGCAATATTTCAAACTTCCGGTACATATAAATGTAGCAGAGAACAGCCGACAATCCTTGCGAAAAGACAGTAGCAATAGCAGCTCCCGCCACTCCCCAATCAAGTACCAGAATACAGAACAAGTCGAGAATGATATTCAGAACAGCAGCAAACAGCAGAAACCAGAAAGGCGTCTTACTGTCTCCCAACGCACGGATAATGCTCGAAAGAAGATTGTAGAAAAACGTACACGGCACACCGATGAAAGTGACAAGCAAGTAAGCATAAGCTCCTTCAAAAATATTCTCCGGTGTACGCATGATCCGAAGAATATCCTCACATAAAATACAGGTGAGAAGTGCAATTACCACCGACATTCCCGCAGCCAGTTTCAGACTGACAGCCACATAACTGCGCATCGTACTGTAATCCCGCGCCCCAAACTTCTGCGCAACGGGTATCCCGAACCCTCCGCAACATCCATTGCAGAACCCGAGAATGAGAAATACCACTGACGTGCTGGCTCCAACAGAAGCTAACGCGTTTATTCCCAAGAACTTTCCTACAATTGCAGCATCAACAAGCGAATACGTTTGTTGCAACAGATTGCCGAGTAAAAGCGGCAGTGTAAACTTTAAAATGAGAGGTAATGCCGGCCCTGCCGTCATTTCTTTAGAAGTTGCCATACGTCTATGTTCTAAAATTGGGCGCAAAGATACGGAATATTCAACGAATTAATCCTTGTTTCCCGTCCCTCTTTTAGTTGACATAAATCAAAAAATTGTGATTAAACACTAAACAGTTAATCACTTAACAAGTCGTTTAGGCGAACCATGCCACGAACAACCCAGGCAGAAAACCTCTGTCAAGTCGAACCCTTCCATCGAATCTTCCGGATATTTGGGAACGACTTCACCATTTTCGAGCACATAAACCAGCAGCCTTTCCCCCTGTTCATTCTTCACATACATGGCTGCAATCTTGCATTGCGGACATAATAACTTTTTCATGCCGCAAAGATACAGATTGTTTCCGTCATCCACAAGCTCTTCAGAAGATGTTTCAAAAAGCCTGTCCATGATTTACCATCAGAAAAGAAAATACCCACCAGAAAGATGCATTTTAACAAAATACGCCTGTGATTCTGCATAATCTTCGCTATCTTTGTCAATCCAAAGTGTAAAGAAGAAAGAGATGAAGGTATCACGCATCGCACACGAAAAGAAAACAGTAGAGTTAATGATCCGCCTCTATTGTCGGAAAAAAGAAAAAAACAAGACTCTTTGTACCGACTGTGAAGAGTTGCTTCGCTATGCGCATGCCCGTCTCGACCGTTGTCCGTTTGGAGAGAAAAAGGGTGCATGCAAAGAGTGCACGGTACATTGTTACAAGCCTGTCCTGCGCGAACGAATGCGACAGGTAATGCGTTTTTCCGGACCGAGAATGTTGTTCTATGCACCCTGGCAAACCATACGACATTTATTGAACCTATAACTTACTAAAAAAAATCAGTAATGAGAAAAGCCATTATCATAGGGGCCACCTCCGGTATCGGACAAGAAGTTGCAAAATGCCTGTTACTGGAAGGCTGGAAAATAGGAGTAGCCGGCAGACGGCAATCTTCCCTCGAAAACCTGCAACGGGCAGCACCGGATCAAATTCAAATCCAAGCATTAGACGTAACCCAAGAGGATGCAAGCGAAAAGCTGAATCTGCTCATCGACAAACTAGGTGGCATGGATTTGTTTCTTCTTAGTTCCGGCATCGGTTTCCAGAATATGGACCTGAACATGGAAGTAGAACTGAACACAGCACACACCAATGTAGCAGGCTTTATCCGAATGGTAGATACCGCTTTCACGTACTTCAAGAAAAACGGAGGCGGACACCTCGCCGTTATCAGTTCCATTGCCGGAACGAAAGGGCTCGGAGTTGCTCCTGCCTATTCTGCCACCAAACGTTTTCAAAACACTTATATAGATGCGCTCGAACAACTGTCATACCTGCAAAAGCTACATATCCGTTTTACCGATATTCGTCCCGGATTTGTAGCCACCGATTTACTGAATGACGGAAAGCATTATCCACTGCTGATGGATGCCGCCGAAGTGGGCCGTCATATCTCCTGGTCGCTGAAGCGCAAACAACGGGTAGCAGTAATCGACTGGCGTTACCGGATTCTGGTGTTTTTCTGGAAAATGATTCCCCGCTGGATGTGGAAACGTCTGCCGGTAAAAACAAATTAACCCCAAAAGTGAACAAGCCGGGAAATGAACAGGTAATTAGCAAGATCAGATAACTCCTATTCCAATAATTCTACCTATATTTGTCCTGTAACATAAACTTATAATCTAACAAAAAAAGATGGAACAAAAAATTTGTCAGAGTTGCGGAATGCCGATAGACGACTCAACTTTTGGAAAAGAAGCAGACGGTAGCAAGAATCAGGATTATTGCCACTATTGCTATGCGGACGGACATTTCACGAAAGAGTGTACGATGGACGAAATGATCGAACTCAACCTGAATTACCTCGATGAGTTCAATAAAGACTCGGAAGTGAAATACACGGTGGAAGAAGCACGTAAAACGATGAAAGAGTTCTTCCCACAGTTGAAGAGATGGAAATAATCAATCATGAATATAGAAATGTGTCGAAAATAACCTAAAACCATATCTCGACATATTTTTACATTCTAAAGCTTTTTCACTGAAATCAATCACTATTGCCATTCAGTTCCGGGTGGCGTTCCAACCATTTTACCGCATAAGAGCAGGTGGCTTTCGGTTTCATTCCGTTGGCTACTGCATAGGCATAAGCAGCTTTCACCAATGCAGCGGCTATTCCGCGACCTTCTATCGGGCGGGGCACGATGGTATGAATGATGTCGAGAGAATCACCTAAGAGGCGATATTGTACAAAGGCGGTACGACCGTCTACTTCTGTCTTAAACAAATGCTGTTCGGGCTGATGAATAATTTCGTAATCCATAATCTATGTTGTTTTAAAGTTCATTATTGTTTTAAGTACTCTTGCCTAATAATTATCTATTATCAGGCACGGATTTTACGTTTTTTTTCAAAATGACGCATAGATAAAGCAACAGTGTTCATCAGCGTAATTCGTGCCTAGATTTATTATATAAACTAATTATAAAAGCATATTTATAATCAAAATTGTTCTATCCATTGCAATCGGTTGGTATCGTAACCGCGGCGTTCGGCAGCGGTGACGAGTTTCTTTTTGATTTCCTCGGGCAGTTGTGGCGCGCGGCTTAGTATCCAAAGATATTTATCGGTGCTGCTGCCTACAAGGGCATAGTTGTAATTCTCTTCATCCAGCTCCAATATGTAATAATCAGAGTAGAAATTAAGGAAGAAAGAGACTTTCAGTTTACCCGGTTGCGCGGGATCGGGTATCTTGGCGTGTCCGTTGGCAGTCTTGCAGATATCATAAGGAGAATTGCGCTTGCATCCCCGGTTCTCCACACGAATCGTACCGTCGGGACGAAGCGTGTAAGTGGCCGTGACATCTACCAGTCCGTGTTCAAAACGGTTCTCGTAGCGGGCTATTTCGTACCAAAGTCCCATATATCGGTTCAGGTCGAGAGAGGAGACCGTGGTGTGATCCGTACCTTTAAAAAGACGTTCGACAGTAGGGATGGAAAAACGAAACCCGGCTTCCGTCAGACGTGTCGGGCGGACTTTCTGACCGGCTGTAAGGAAAGAGGCCGCTTCACCGTAAAATATACGGAAAGCCCGCTGCGGAGCAATAATCGTTGTCCATGCCTGATAAGCTTTTCCCATCTCACGGGTAAAAGAATATTGCGAAATCTGTTGCGGAGCCACCAGATTATACACACCCCGCGTTTCTTCATGGGCGATAAAAAACTCCATGGCACGGCAAAGGTCGTGCATGGCTATCCACGGGAAAGACTGGGTGCCGGGACCGATGGCGGTAGCTACCTTCGTGGCTTGCAAAGGACGAAGCATCTGCTGCATCGCTCCCCCATCCGGAGAAAGCACTACGCCAAAGCGTGTAATGACGAGCCGGGTAGGTTGGGGACAGTGTTTGGCTTCTTTCTCCCATGCATAACAGAGATCGGAAAGAAAACCGTCGCCGCGGGTACGGGTATATTCGTCCGCTTCCACTTCCGGAGGATAATAGCCCACGGCGGAAGCTGAAATCATCAGTTTCGGTTTTGTCTTGACGGCATTTAACGCACGGATAATACGGTGCGTCACCACAATGCGGCTGTTGAACAATTCCTGTTTGTACTCCGGTGTCCAACGCTTATTGATGGGTGCGCCAGCCAGGTTGATGATTACGTCGCAATGCGTCAATGTCTGAATCAAATGTCCGGACATACCTTCGCGGAACATCGATCTTCCCAAGGGAATAATCCGGTGTCCGCCCTTTTCTGTGAGATAATTGGAAAGATGTTTACCTATATATCCGGTAGCTCCGGTCATTGCTATATTCATCTTGATTCATTATTTATTTTAACTCTATTAGAAAAACGTATAAAATGCAAGAAAAGTTCTTTGAAAAAAACAAAATGGGGCTATCTTTGCAAGGCAGACTTTAATACTGAAAGAAAAAAATCTCTGAACAGACTGACAAAGAGAGAGAAAATTTGTTCTATCAAATAAAGGAGACGATGAACGGCATCTACAAACAGGGCGGACGGAATACAGAAAGCGATCTGTTTGGAGAGAATGGCAAGGATGTGAACAGTCCGACAAAGTCTGAACAAGAAACTGAATGGTATTAACTGAAATAATGAAATAAATAAATGAAGAAACAAACTAAAATCAACTATATTCTTACGCTCATATTAGTATTTTGCATCGGCGCATCCATTCCTGTATTGACAGGCAGCAGCCAGGTGACCGAACAACATTCCGCCAAATCGGAAGTTCCTTATTGCGTCACCTCGCCCACCGTTCCCGCCCAGGTTACTTTTGACGGAGAAACCATTGACCTCCGCCGCTATGACCGCCGCGAACGGATGGATCGTGAGATGATGGCTTTCACCTATATGCATTCCACCACCATGCTACTGATAAAACGTGCCAACCGATACTTCCCCATCATAGAACCGATACTGAAAGCCAACGGCATCCCCGACGACTTCAAATACCTGATGGTAATCGAAAGTAACCTGAACAACATCGCCCGCTCTCCGGCAGGAGCAGCAGGGCTGTGGCAGTTTATGCCCGCCACCGGACGGGAATTCGGACTGGAAGTGAACGACAACGTAGACGAACGCTACCACATTGAAAAATCAACCGTAGCCGCCTGCAAATATTTCAAACAAGCGTATGCCAAATATGGAGACTGGATGGCTGTCTCCGCCGCCTACAATGCCGGACAGGGACGTATCTCCTCCCAACTCGACAAACAACTGGCAAGTCATGCCATGGACTTATGGCTGGTAGAAGAAACTTCCCGCTATATGTTCCGCATATTGGCAGCCAAAGAGATATTCAACAACCCGCAACGTTACGGGTTTCTGTTGAAGCGGGAACATCTGTATCCGCCCATTCCCTACAAAAAGGTGACCGTCTCCACTAGCATCAATGATTTGAATGATTATGCCAAATCACAAGGTATCACATACGCACAACTCCGTGATGCCAACCCCTGGCTGCGCGACACCTCATTAAAGAACAAGACCGGAAAGACATACACCCTCTATATTCCCACACAAGAAGGTATGTATTACGATCCGAAAAAAACAGAGGCCTATAATAAACAATGGGTGATTGACTGAAAATCCTCTCCCCTAACCTCTTCTCATAGCGGAAAACGGAGTTTGCACTGCCCATTCACAGCCAAACACCCCCTTTCTACAAGAAGATGCCGGAGGAACGTCCAAATAGCATTTAGTATGAACTGTTAGTATGAAACTGAAAGAAAGAATCCATCGTTTTTTACATGACGAAAAACTGAAACGAAAGTTGTACGTCATCATCTTCGAATCGGACACTCCCGCCGGGAAACTGTTTGACGTGATTCTGATCGGCTGTATTCTAGTCAGCGTACTGCTTGTCATCATCGAAAGCCTGAAAGGGCTTCCCAGCTTTCTGACGACTCCGTTCGTCATTATGGAGTACCTTTTCACCGCTTTCTTCACTTTCGAGTACCTGACGAGAATCTACTGCTCGCCCCGTCCCCGGAAATACATATTCAGCTTCTTCGGAATCGTAGACTTGCTAGCCACCCTTCCGCTCTACATCGGCCTGCTCTTCCCCGGTGCACGCTATCTGCTCATCATCCGTGCTTTCCGCCTGATACGGGTATTCCGTGTCTTCAAGCTTTTCAACTTTCTGAATGAAGGCGAACGACTGCTCACCGCCTTACGCGAAAGCAGCAAGAAGATTGCGGTATTCTTCTTATTTGTCGTCATCCTGGTGACTTCCATCGGCACGCTGATGTATATGATTGAAGGAACACAACCCAACTCACAGTTCAACAACATCCCGAACAGCATTTACTGGGCTATCGTCACCATGACTACCGTAGGCTATGGAGACATCACCCCCGTCACCGGTCTCGGGAAGTTCCTTTCCGCCTGTGTCATGCTAATTGGTTACACAATTATTGCCGTACCGACAGGGATCGTATCCGCCTCCATGATGAAAGACTACAAACGCAGAAGAGACAAAGAATGTCCCAACTGCCATCGCTCCGGACACGAAGACAATGCCGAGTTTTGCAAATATTGCGGACATCATCTGAATCCGTCCGAAACAGACGTGGAAAAGAAATAAATTTTACGACTTATGCTGAAAGAAACGCTCGAATAAAACAATAAACACACAGCCTACCGCATAACAAGCTATGTCCGCCCAATCGAACGTAGAACCCAGAATGATTCTGGCTGCACGGTTCGTAATCCCCAATGTTTCCACCAACCGGAAGTATTGCAGCACTTCCACAAAACAGGCAAAAAGAAAGACATAAAACGGCATCCGCGGAATTCCTGTCGGGAGAAATATCCTCATAAAACTATACACCAGCACTACCACCAGCATATCTCCGACATAAGGACGTATGAAATTGTCACGCACATATAAAGCTATCAATACCTCGATGCAAAAGATCAGCAGAAAGCTGATTATATAAAAAAATCTTTTCTTCATTATTCACTCAATCACAGGGTTAAACATTCATTTGAGTCTGCGAATATACGATAAAATAGATCGAATACGTTCAAATATTACTAAATGATTGATCCATAAAAGAGAAATAATTGTATATTTATAGTTCCAAGTATTTTTCCACAAACAATAAAAAAACAGAAAGGAGATTGAACACATGATGTTGAACATAGATTTCGTCATTCGTTTATTGGTCGCCGGCATACTGGGGGCGATCATCGGACTGGATCGTGAATACCGTGCCAAAGAAGCCGGATACCGTACTCATTTCCTCGTATCGCTAGGCAGTGCCCTGATTATGATTGTTTCCCAATACGGGTTTCAGGAGATTATAAAAGAAAGCAGTGTCACGCTCGACCCCAGTCGTGTGGCGGCTCAAGTCGTCAGTGGCATCGGATTTATCGGTGCGGGAACCATCATCTTCCAAAAGCAGATTGTACGCGGACTGACTACCGCCGCAGGAATCTGGGCAACTGCCGGTATCGGACTGGCAGTAGGCGCAGGAATGTACACCATCGGCATCGCTGCCATGGTATTGACCCTCATCGGACTGGAATTACTTAGTTACCTGTTTAAAAGCATCGGAATGAAAAGCTCGATGGTTTCTTTCTCTACTTCCAACAAAGACACTCTGAAACAGATAGCGGACAGATTCAACTCTAAAGACTACCTGATAGTCTCTTACGAGATGGAAACGTTGCATAAGGGTGAAGCAGAGTTTTATCAAGTGAGTATGGTCATCAAGTCGAAACGAAATAACGATGAAGGACATTTGCTTTCATTGATACAGGAGTTTCCGGAGGTAACAGTGCAGCGAATTGAATAAGTCCCTTTACAAAAAACAATAGAGACAAGAAAAGCAGAAGAAACAAGGAGGAGTATTTTAATTCTAAAATATAAAGAGATGAAAACCTATTTCTGCTTTTCCGTCAGATACTTCCAATAACGTACAGGCATATCCTGCCTGTGCTTTCTCGGGTTCATACGTTCTTTGATACAAATGGCCTTGAAATAAGTTTTCCAGAGTTGTTGGAAAAGTTTCTCATCCTTGTCCATCAGACTTTCATCCAGCATCCCCGTAATCAGATGGGATTCACGGCTGTCATCATCAAACGAGACGGTTGTCACCTCCTGCAAGTCATAATAAAAACCATAACGGCGTTTCATGTCGTAGATAATCCACTTCTGATCGGCAAAACGGTCTTTGAAATGGTGGACGGTAAGAGGAAGCGCATTATACTGCGGTTCGAAAGCCGCAAAGAATGTACCATCCGCAGCTTTCTGAAAACGGACAAACTGCATCAGGTGCACACGTTCGCCATCCACTTTCTTCCATATTTGCGCCAATCGCAAAACGTCCGGATCGCCAAAATTGGTTTCGATGGAACGGGGTGAGTCGATCGCTTTACGGATATAACGAAAAATGAGCATCCCTACCTCCGGAAGCTCCGACAGCCAACTTTGTGTGAGGCAGCCCAAAGCAGATACAGAGACTTTCTTCTGCAATCCCCGCCACACACGCCCTGCCTTCTCTTCATCGGTAACTACGGTATGCAACTCATCATAAAATAAGGGCAAAGCATCTCCTTCCGACAACAAATCATCGGGAAAGGTCTTGCGAAAATAGGCGTCGAACACGGCAGTCAGCAGACCATCAAAGCTTTTATCGTAAACGAAAACTTTCAAGATTTCTGATTTATGATTTATGGGTTATGAATTATGATTTATGATTTATGATTTATGGGTTATGATTTATTTTTAGGCACGGATTACAGGGATTAATGCGGATTCTTTGCAGCAATGACAACACTAAAAACCGTGTAATCCGTGTAATCCGTACCTAAATTATTATATAAGCTAATCAACATACTTAGTAATTCGTTTAATCAGAATTCATAAATCATAAATCAGAAATCAAATCGTAATTGGCGTTCATCCACTTTCTTTTTTGGTTTCGGGAGCAATAAGCTACGTACCCGTTGCGGTGAAAGTTCGTTCACAGTCAGCATTTGGAGAGGCAGCTCTTTGCAGGTGATGAAATATTGCGCCTTCTTCATCACCACTCCTATCTTCTTCAGTTCATAAAAACCCAGTCGCGAAAAACGGCGGGAGGCGACAATCAACTTCGCCGACTTCACTCCCACTCCCGGTACACGGAGCAACATTTCGTAGTCCGCTTTGTTGATGTCGACAGGAAACTGCTCGGGATGGCGCAAAGCCCACGAGAGTTTCGGGTCTATCTCGAGGTCGAGATCCGGATAGGCATCATCCACAATTTCGTCCACCTTGAATTGGTAAAAGCGCAATAACCAGTCAGCCTGATAGAGCCGGTTTTCACGTACCAAAGGCGGTTGCTTCAATGCCGGAAGACGTTTATCGTATGTATTCACAGAAACGTAGCCCGAATAGTAGACACGCTTCATGGTCGGCCGTCCGTAAAGAGCCGACGAAAGAAAAAGAATATCTTTATCCGACTCGGAGGTAGCACCCACAATCACCTGGGTACTTTGTCCCGCAGGCGCGAAACGGGGTGCATGGCGAAACTTCTGCCGTTCTTCCTTACTCTCCAACACACCTTGCTGAATGTATTTCATCGGAGCAAATACACTTTTATGATCTTTCTCCGGTGCAAGGAGTTTCAGGTTTTCTTCTTTGGGAATTTCGACGTTGACACTCAAACGGTCGGCATACAGTCCGGCCTCATTCACCAATTCACGACTGGCACCGGGAATACTCTTGAGATGAATATAACCGTTAAACCGGTACACTTGCCGCAAATCTTTGGCTACACGCACCAGTCTCTCCATCGTATAGTCCGGATTGCGGACCACTCCGGAACTAAGAAACAACCCTTCAATGTAGTTACGACGATAGAATTCCATCGTCAGTTCCACCAATTCCGAAACGGAAAATGTGGCGCGGGGAAGATCGTTGCTACGCCGGTTGATACAGTAGGCACAGTCGTAAATACAATAATTGGTAAGCATGATTTTCAATAGCGAGATACACCGCCCGTCCTCGGCAAAGCTGTGACAGATCCCCCATCCTCCGACAGTGTTTCCCAGCGTGCCCGGCTTATTGGAGCGCACCGTACCACTGGAAGAACAGGAAACATCGTACTTGGCAGATTCCGCAAGTATCTTCAGTTTAGCTAAGACGTTTTCGTTCATAATTCCCAATCTTGATTCTTTTCGCAAATATACGATTTAATTTGAGACGCGTATAGAAGAAAAAAAGTTTAGCAAATATATCAATACAAAACAAGTCAAATTTTATGATACAAAAAGCTACGCTTAAAAAAGGAGTTTAATAGATACAATATTTTATTACATAGATCAAATAAGATAATAAAATAAATCGATTATTTTATCACAACAAATATATTTTCATTAACTTTGCAAAGTCAACACAAGAAGTGTTGCATTAATAAACAATTTAATTTTACACAAATGAAGACTTCAAACGAAAACGAAGAAGAAATGGAAGAACGAGAATGGGTTATCAATGGTTTTAAAACCTTCTCTGCCGTAGCGCAGGAGTATTTTCCCGAATATTCTAACGCTGACACAGCCAGCAAAAGAATGAGAAACGAAATAGAACTCGACAAACTGCTCTTCGACGAATTAAAAGCCGCACACTACGTACACGAAACAACACGTCTAAGTCCGAAGCAACAGCAGATCCTTTTCATGACCTGGGGACCGGAAAAAATAATCCTACGTTAGCGCATCACCCATAAGTAAAGATTTACTGCATCCTGACACCTCCGAAAACACAGAAAAAACGTGTTGAACGAACTATATTATATAGATTATTATATTTTAGTATTTATATATGTTCGGTTGGTGGTTCGACTACTTTTTTTCGAGCGTTGCAAACGCATGACAGACAAGCAGTTGAGCCACCTCCAGGGGGTGTTCGTTTGGCTGTTCGATTTTTTGTCAAAAAAAATGCTAAAAAGAAAGCCGCATGTCCCCGAATAGAGCCTCTATTTACGGCAAACAGAGGTTCTATTTCTAATAAACAGAGGCTCTGTTTCATCCCAACAGAATCTCTGTTTTTCTATTCATTCCCCCAATCTCATCTTTTACACCCGCGCGGTGTCACACAGAACAACATTATTTCCGTCCTACAGCCCCCAATACAGCCCAAATACCACCATACCGTTCAAAACACCTCCATCCCAGCCAAAAAAGATTTGCACGAACAGCCATTCATACACTACCTTCGCAGCCGCATCCGACAATGTATGCACATGGGAATAACCCCAAACAACAACAAGTAAATAAAAATACGCCTCAATGAAACAACTTCCAGAAAACCTCCTGCACGAAGGCTACATCCTGATTCCCAAAGCACTGTTAAAACGTCAGATAAACGACAAAGCGCCGGGAGAACTGGAAGCGCTCCTCCAAGTCCTGATACACGCCAACTACTCGGAAACCACGTACAAGATTCAGCAGATCGACATCGTATGCCAACGCGGAGAATCCGTCATCAGCCAGCAACACTGGAGCCAACTCTTCCAATGGAGCCGATCCAAAACCCTCCGCTTCTTTCAAAAAATCCAGGAAGAGGGCATTATCAAGATCATCCCGCACCAGAAAGGAATCTTCCACATTCATATCAACAACTATGATTTCTGGACCGGCTGCATCTCTCCGGAAGCCCGCGAAGAAAAAAAGAAAGAAAAATCCGAAGTGTTCGACGTTTTCTGGGATAAATATCATGAAACGATGCAAAAACCCAAACAGTACGTCGCCCGTGCCCGCCGCGAATGGGACAAGCTCACCAAAGAGGAACAACAGACAGCCATCGACCACATCGAGGAAGTCTACTACCACACCAACGACACACGTTTCATCCCCCTTGCCGCCACCTACCTGAAAGACAAGGCTTTCTTAAACGAATATATAGACTAAAAAACATCGAAAAGAAATGCAACCACACGCCAGCGAACTCGAAGAAGCCATCATCGGAGCCTGCCTGATAGAACAGGAGGCTCTGCCACTCGTAGCCGACAAGCTACGTCCCGAAATGTTCTACGACGATCATCATCAGCTGATCTTCGCCGCCTTAATAGCTATGTATCAGGCAAACAAAAAGATAGATATTCTCACCGTCAAAGAAGAGCTCACCCGTCGCAGAGTGCTCGAAAAGATAGGCGGGCCGTATACCATCGTACAACTAAGCAGCCGGGTAGCCTCCTCCGCCCACATCGAGTATCACGCGCAAATCGTCCACCAGAAATATCTGGCACGCGAAGCCGTAGTCGGCTTCAACAAACTCCTCACCTGCGCCATGGATGAAACAATCGACATTGACGACACCCTCATCGACGCGCACAACCTGCTCGACCGCCTCGAAGGCGAATCCGGACACCACGACCACATACGCTGCATGGACACCCTAATGACCGACACGCTGAAAGAAGCTGAATTGCGTATTGCCAAAAGCGTGAACGGCGTCACCGGCATCCCCACCGGACTGACCGAACTCGACCAGAAAACGGGCGGTTTGCAGGATAGTGATCTGATAGTGATTGCCGCCCGGCCTTCTGTAGGTAAAACGGCTTTTGCCCTGCACCTGGCACGCAGCGCGGCAATGGCGGGCAATGCGGTGGCCGTCTACAGCCTTGAGATGCAAGGGGAACGCCTTGCCGACCGATGGCTGGCAGCAGCAAGCAACATTAATCCTTACCGGTGGAGAAACGGAATACCTACCCTGCAAGAGATGGAAAATGCCCACACCGCAGCTTCAGAACTATCAGGACTCCCCATCTACGTGGACGACAGCACTTCTGTCAGCATGGATCACATTCGCTCAAGTGCCCGGCTACTGAAGAGCCGCAATCAGTGTGACGCAATTATTATCGACTACCTGCAACTCTGCGACATGGCTACCAAGCAGGCCAACCGCAACCGCGAACAGGAAGTGGCACAAGCCACCCGGAAAGCCAAGTTGCTGGCCAAGGAGCTGCATATTCCCGTCATACTGCTTAGTCAGCTGAACCGCGAGTCGGAGAATCGCCCCGGAGGACGTCCGGAACTGGCACACCTGCGCGAGAGCGGAGCTATCGAACAGGATGCGGACGTCGTGATGTTGCTTTACCGACCAGCGATGCAACGCATCGTCACCGACCGGGAAAGCGGTTACCCGACAGAAGGACTGGGGGTGGTTATCGTTGCCAAGCAGCGTAATGGAGAGACTGGGAATGTATATTTCGGACATAATCCGTCGATGACAAAAATATATGACTATGTTCCGCCATTGGAATATTTGGAAAAACATGCTAAATAAAACAATCTATTATACAAATAATCAAGACATTTTATCAAAATAGTATTGATACATATCCGGTGCAAAACTTTTTATATTATCAGAGAAAATAAAACCATATTTACTTGACTTCTCCTCTCTGATTTTGTATATTTGTAGTATCAAAAAGAAAACATATAATTATTCACTTAAACCTTAACTTTTCAAATTTATGGATGTATTAGTAGAACGCTATCAGCGCAGAAAGTATGTAAATCAGGAGGATGCTCCGTTACTGTATTACATACGTCAGAAATCAGGCAATGTAAGAGTGATGGACGTTGATACGATGGCTACCGCCATCGAAAGTAAATCGTCACTGACTGCCGGAGATGTGAAACACACCATTGAGGCATTTGTGGAACAGTTGCGCCTGTCGCTCACCCAGGGCGATAAGGTGAAGATTGACGGATTGGGTACGTTCCACATCACGCTGACTAGTGACGGTACGGAGACTATGAAAGATTGTACGGTGCGCAGCATCCGCCGTGTCAATGTCCGCTTTGTTGCCGACAAAGCGTTGAAGCTGATGAATTCGAGCCATACGAGTACACGAAGCGAAAACAACGTGGACTTCGTCCTAGGCGGAAAGGGAGATGGAAGCGATTCCGGAAACGGTGGTTCGGACGATGATTCCGGCAGCGGTTCGGGGGGCAATAAACCGGGCGGTGGAGAAGCACCGGATCCAGCAGCGTAAATAGGCTGCCCGCTCTATCTTCTTTGGCAGAATGAAACTTCATCCTTAGAAAAAACAGTATCACATGGTTTCAGGAACTGATCCATGTATGGTTCCTTGCCATGTGGTTGCTGCTTTTCTGTTTTTCTCTTTCCCGCATTTTCTCATGTTCTTTATTTCTCCGATTTTTTCATTCTCGTGTTTTTTAGTTTTCCTATTTTTAGTTTCTCTTATTTTTTAATTCTCAATTCTCAATCTTTAATTTTTAATCTTTAATTCAAGAAAGATGTTAGACAAAATCATTGATATCATTACAGCCATCCTCCCTTTTTTCGGAGGTCGCAAAAAACGTCAGCAAATGATGCAGGACGTCAAAGAGTTCAGCGAACTAGTGAAAGAGCAGTATGGCTTCCTTATGAAGCAGCTCGAAAAGGTGCTCAAGGATTATTTCGATTTGAGCGACCGTGTAAAGGAAATGCACTCGGAGATTTTTTCATTAAAAGGCAAACTTTCGGAAGCTGTCACTTTACAGTGTGTCAATAAAGAGTGTATTCAGCGCAACAATGGTTCCGAATCCGCATCATCATCCACTTCTTTAATACCTGCCTAACGCATGAGAACTATTAATCTGATTGTCGTTCATTGCTCCGCTACCCGCGAGGATAAATCTTTCACCGAACATGATTTGGACGTTTGTCATCGTCGCCGCGGCTTCAATGGTGTGGGTTATCATTTTTATATTCGTAAGAACGGGGATATTAAGTCTACCCGTCCGTTAGAACGGATCGGTGCACATAGCCGTGGTTTCAACCGGGAAAGTATCGGTATCTGCTACGAAGGCGGACTGGACTGCATGGGACAGCCGAAAGACACGCGCACTTGTTGGCAGAAACACTCGCTACGGGTTCTTATCCTGACTTTATTAAAGGATTTTCCGGGATGCCGTGTCTGCGGACATCGTGATCTTAGTCCTGATCTTGACGGAGACGGTGAGATTGAACCGGAAGAGTGGATCAAGGCTTGTCCCTGTTTCGAAGCGAGCAAGGAGTGGGATAAAGAATAGGTTTCTTTTTTCATTTACATACTCTATTGTTAGTTGTTATTGGTTAATTGTTATTGGTTATTAATCAAGAAAACCCGGACTTTCGCAAGCTCGGGTTTTCTGCATCTTGGGAACGCCTCCTTTACCTATAGGGAAATGGGGGACTAGCAATTTGATTCTAGTACAACAAAAAGACGCTCCGAGAGTAAAAATAAAAAGGGATACCTGTGGGAAATGTGGGAGGTATCCCTTTTCTAAAGAAGAACAAAGAGGAAGGATGGACTTTCACAAGCTGTGTCCTTCGCTTTGTTCTGGGGTAAAAATATCTTCACACACAAGTGAAGAATGGGTTTATTTGTTTTTTCTCAATATATAATATATTATGAGATTCTCTATCCTATTAGTCTACCCATTCGGCAACTGTAACAGTCACTACTTTAGCCTCTACCGTTCCCCATGGAGAAGTAGGAATAGCCTTTACTTTGACTGTCATAGCCTTATGATTCTGGGTAGCATCCGGGTTCTTCAATGTAAGCTTACCGGTTGTGCCGTCCAGAGCAAAGTTATCATTATCTTCACCAGCTACCAATTCAAATGCTACAGTGAAGCCAAATACTTTTGCACCATTAGAGTCTTGATAGTCACTGGAAGCACCACTAGAAGGCCAAAGCTGACGTGGAGTAGCTGAAGCATCTTTCCATACTAATGCGCTTGAGACATCAACACCATTTCCTCTTTCTGCAGCAGAAGATACATCAAATGCCAGCTTGTCTTTATCTTCTGTATCAACCTTGTAATCAAATGTACCGTTCATCTTAGCAGTATTGAATACAACAGGAATTGTTTTGGTAGAAATAACTTTCTCTCCACATTTTGCTTCTACTTTTACGCTAAAGCCAGCACCACCGACAGGATAACGATTTGTTACTGAAAGCGCACCAGAAGTTGCATTAAGAGTTACACCAGTCGGAGTTTCACCTACAACAGAGAATTCAAATTCTCCACCAAGAGAGGTTAATGTACCATCATTTCCATTCTCACCAATAAGATCCTTATAGTTACTGAAAAGTTCAGTCAGATCTCTTTCGGCAGTCACTGCAGTTATTGGACTACTACCTGTTTCCTTAAGATTCAATACAGCCTTGGTTCCATCCCAAGCATTTGAGTTAGCCAATGTAAGATCAGCTTCTGCAGGATATTTAATATCTATATCTGTTGACAATACAATACTAATATGACCAGCAGTATTTGTAATCTTGGTAGTCACCTTACCTGTATAAGTGGCACCTGCGGGAACCTCCAATACAAGATTATTACCAGCATCCTTATTAAATTTAATATCCGGAATTGTCACAGGAGTGGCAGATGCCGGTGCTGCATCAGCCGGAGCAATACGTTCAAATGTACATCCACTGAAATTACCAATACCACCCAAAGCGGTTCTAAGCGCAGTAACCTTCTCGGTATTCAATGCAAGTTCTTGTTTAGTGCTATGCCAAACAAGTGAAGCATCCGGATCAGCAAGTTCAATAGTTGTTGGAGCTTGTATATCGATCAATGTAACTGTTCCGCTGTAAGTCTTCTGTGTGAATGATTTATCACCTGTTACACCCGCAGGCGCTTTCGCTTTTACAGTAGACGTTGCCTGACAATTATCACCTAGCGTTCCATCAGCATTGCCTTTTAATACACCAGTCTCGCCATTCATTGTAAAGCTACTTGTACCAGCACCAGTTACACCGAAAGTCACGCTGAACAAATTATCTACAGAGATACCGAATTCTTCGGGCTTAGTCTTAGTCAAAGCTTGCCCTTCAGTAGCTCCAGTACCAGCATTGATTGATGATTTCACTGTCATCTTATAATAAGAGCCTGTTGCCTTATAATCAATACTTGCATTTTTAGCCACTTCACTTGCAGCTGCATTTACTGATTCCCATTGAACCTCTTCAATATACATATTCTCCTTCACGGCAGCAAAGTAGTCTGAAGTAATATCATTCAAGGTTGTTTCACCTTTATCCTTTACTGTAAGTGCTACCGCATAGCTTTTATCAGCAGTACTGGCATCCAAAGTAACTGCGATTACATTAGATTCGCCCGTTACAGCTTCTATCTTTTTAATCGCAAAGTGCGTACCAGTTGCACGAGTCAATTGGTGATAGTCGGCAGCAATCAAGTATTTTCCTTCCTCGCCTTTAATCAATTCAGCAACGGCAGATTGCGGTGATACACGGAAATTCACTTTCACTTCGTTAGCATTGAGTACAGGACTCCAATCGGCTGGTTCATTATTAGTACCATACTTCACATAGAAAGTATTGAAGTTAACAGTTCTGTCAGCAGACTCCGGAATGTAAACGATGCTTTGAATCATACCTTTGATAGCTTTGATTTCAGCATCAAGTCTGGATTCAAGGCCTTTTATAACACCGCCAACTTGTTCGGATTCGCTCTTTATAATATCTTTAACCGCCTGGCTAAATGTACCTGTTGCAGGTAATTCGAGTGCTGCCAATTGTTTTTTCGTATCATCAATTTGCTTGATAATATCCGCATAACTCTTATAATCGGCATCCTCTTCAGTACTTACATAAGCATTGATAGCATCTAAAAGATTATCCAGTTGAGTTTGTTTCCCGATGGCTTCTTCACTAAAGAGCTTCTCATAAACATCTTTCACGAATGTTTCCAAAGTCGTTTTCACTCCGTACTGGGCAGTCAGGTAATTGTTAATACCACTCAACTCTGTAGAAATACCTTTCTGAACAGCTTCTGTTACGTATTGAGCTATTTTCCCCCATTTAGAAGTGTCGTCTCCCTCGTGTTGAAGGGCATTTATGATAGCTTGGTTTACATAAGCCCCAAAACTGGTACTTTCGTAAGCACTTGCATCCTTTTTACCAGATGTAATGTATGCCTGTTCTGCTGCAATCAGTTCAGATAATACGGTTTTAACATTCTCAAGTTCTTCAATCTTCTTTTCCAAACCACTGACACCATCCTCACCTTTGAGAATCTTTTGCAGAGTGGTCAGTTGATTTTGAAGGTCTGCCAATCTTGTTGCCAAATCTTTAGCTTTATCGCCTGTGGCATCTGCCAAAGCTTGTTCCAGTGCAGCGATTTTTTCTTTCAAAGTTTTTTCACCATCCGGATTTTCCACAAGTGCGCTCAAGTCATTCAGTTGTGTCTGCAAATCCTGTTTTGCCTTTTCAACTGCGTTCTTCATGTCTTCTGTACTTACCGGACTGGTTGATGTGATTTTATCGACCTGCTCCTGCAAGCCTTTAATATCATCATCGTAGTCCTTACAGCTTGTCACCACTGTACTGACTGTAAGCGTCAATGCCCCGAAAAGCATTACCCTAACAAAATTTTTCTTCATAACTACTTAAAAATTACATTAATAATATATTATTAAACACTAAGTTTCAATAATAGCTACCCGTTACTTTGTAGGTAACGGAGAAACCTTTGTGCCTGCTCTTCGGGAGTAGTCAATACTGAAAAATGATACGATAAGCAATGAAACTTTTTTACCCCTGCTTCTGAAAGGCAGTAGAGGGAAGGAGATCTTTTGCAAAAATTTAGAAGTTAAC
>NZ_JADPLO010000034.1:0-59089 GCF_015667765.1 Bacteroides sp. 1001302B_160321_D4
ACCAGCCACAAGCCCTGAAAGGGCGGAACTGTATACAATTATGCCCTTTCAGGGCGCAAATTCAGATTGTCGTTTTTTCGTAGGGCGTTGCCCTACGCTATATAATTAAGCCCTTTCAGGGCACTCCGCAAAATAATCATTTATTGACCTACCTATTTTTATCCTACAATGTTTTATTTCTCAATTTTTAATTCTCAATTCTTAATTTATCATTACCTTTGCCACACTAACTAACATTACGTAATAAAATAAGAAACTTATGGCAACACCTCCGTTTAAGTATCAGCCCATGTTTGAAAAGGGAAAAGATACAACTGAGTATTATCTGCTTACAAAAGACTATGTATCAGTAAGCGAGTTTGAAGGAAATCCCATCCTGAAAATTGAAAAAGAAGGTTTGACTGCGATGGCTAATGCTGCTTTTCGTGATGTATCATTCATGCTTCGTCGTTCACACAATGAACAAGTTGCTAAGATTCTGAGTGATCCGGAAGCAAGCGAAAACGATAAGTATGTGGCGTTGACTTTCCTGCGCAATGCAGAGGTTGCTTCAAAAGGCGTACTTCCATTCTGCCAGGACACCGGTACTGCTATTATCCACGGTGAAAAGGGACAGCAGGTATGGACTGGATATTCTGACGAAGAGGCACTTTCACTGGGCGTATATAAAACATACACTGAAGAAAACCTGCGTTATTCACAGAATGCGCCTCTGAATATGTATGATGAGGTAAATACAAAATGTAACCTCCCTGCACAGATTGACATCGAAGCTACCGAAGGTATGGAATATGAATTCCTTTGTGTAACAAAAGGTGGTGGTTCTGCCAACAAGACATATTTGTATCAGGAAACAAAAGCGATCCTGAATCCCGGTACATTGGTTCCGTTCCTGGTTGAAAAGATGAAAACATTGGGAACAGCCGCTTGTCCTCCTTATCATATCGCTTTCGTGATAGGTGGTACTTCTGCTGAAAAGAACCTGTTGACAGTGAAATTAGCTTCTACTCATTTCTATGATAACCTGCCGACTACCGGAAACGAATATGGTCGTGCATTCCGCGATGTCGAACTGGAGAAAGAAGTATTGGCAGAAGCTCACAAGATTGGGTTGGGTGCACAATTCGGAGGTAAATATCTTGCTCACGATGTACGCATCATCCGTCTGCCTCGTCATGGTGCATCTTGTCCGGTAGGTTTGGGCGTATCTTGCTCTGCCGACCGTAACATCAAATGTAAAATCAATAAGGAAGGTATCTGGATTGAGAAACTGGATTCAAATCCGGGTGAACTGATTCCGGCTGAACTGCGTCAGGCAGGTGAAGGTGATGTTGTGAAGATCGATCTGAACCGTCCGATGCCTGAAATCCTGAAAGAACTGACTAAATATCCGGTTGCTACCCGTCTGTCATTGAACGGAACGATTATCGTAGGTCGTGACATCGCTCATGCTAAACTAAAAGAACGTTTGGACCGCGGTGAAGACTTGCCGCAATATATTAAGGATCATCCTATTTATTATGCAGGTCCGGCAAAAACTCCGGAAGGCATGGCGTGTGGCTCTATGGGCCCTACTACGGCAGGACGTATGGACTCTTATGTAGAACTGTTCCAAAGTCATGGCGGTAGCATGGTGATGTTGGCAAAAGGTAACCGTAGCCAGCAGGTGACAGATGCTTGTCAGAAATATGGTGGTTTCTATCTTGGTTCTATCGGAGGTCCGGCAGCTATCCTTGCACAGAACAACATCAAGAGCATTGAATGTGTGGAATATCCGGAATTGGGTATGGAAGCTATCTGGAAGATCGAAGTAGAAAACTTCCCTGCATTTATCTTGGTAGATGATAAGGGTAACGACTTCTTCAAACAGTTGAAACCGTGGAATTGCAAAAAATAATCGGTTGATACCTGTTGGGATAAAACTATAAGAAGAGGCTGTAAATGCCTTGAATTAATAAAGGGGCTGTCTGACTATTTTATTGTTAGACAGCCCCTCTTCTTATTTTAAGGACTTAAAGACTTTCCGGATATTTACTTTTTCAGTGTAAATATCGACCTTTCATCTGTTATGATTACTTATTCTGTTCTTTTTTCCATTTTTCATATCTCTTCAACACCTTGCTTCCATCTTTGTTATACCAACTATAACCATTTCGGCGTTCGTGTCCGATTTCCGATATATCATATTTTTTAATACCATCACGGTCGCAGAAAAAAGGCCGGTTTGTTTCCAGATCATAAAAACGTGCCCAAAGAGTAGGACAGTCTTCACAGGGAACCATGCGATAGTCTTTTTTGCCATCACTGTTGGTGAAATATTCCTTCTGTATTCCTTTTATTTCAGACTTTTGGAACCATTTGATAGCACCTTCTATGGATTTTACAACGTCTGCAGATGGATGGGGAAGTGACATCAACAGTAATACAATGTTGTCAGACTCTTGTCCGCTTAGTGATGGGAGTTCATAGGCACGTGCTTTGCAGGGTTCCAAAGTGACACGGTCATGTTGGGCGCACCACACTGTTAACTCTCCATTTTGGCGCACCTGCGTTTTGAGTATACACTCTATCCCTTTATTAAATGCATTACGTGCTTGTTCACAGATATTGTCAGGAAGGAAAGTGTACGGAGCTTTCTTTTCGTATATGCTCCGAAGTTGATTCATGACTCTCACCATTGCATTGTCATTGTAGGTGATTTGTACGTAATAACCTTTGGGACGCGGATAAAATTGAGGCCATCCACCGTTTTCATACTGCGATTTGAGCAGATATTGAATACCGTTCAGCACTCCTTCTTTATATTTCTCCTTTTGCGTAGCCAGATAAAGCCGTGACAAATATTCTATTTCTGTCGTGGTGGCATTGTTGTCAATGGTGCTTTGGTTGGTATCTTCTTTAGCTTTTAGTGCTGCATTATATTCTTGTTCCGTCAGTTCCGCTGGCATATAGATATTCTTGGGCCAGCCTCCGGTTGTTTGTTGATAGAGTAACACGTTGTCACCGATGCGTTGGGCTTCTTCCGTCTTGAAGAAATCATCGTCAAATTTAGGGGCGATGTGTACCCATTCTTTGTAGTTCTGTTGTTTTCTGTAATCTGTTGCTTTTTGGGCTGAGGCGTTTGTCAGGATAAAAAGTAGCAGTAAGAAAAGACTTAGTTTTCTCATGGCTTTTATTATTTAATGTTTTTATAGTATGCAAATGTAGGAAGAAAGAAAAACATCGGTATGTAATAACTGTTTTTTATACAGTAAAAATTGGGTTAACCCTTCCGATAAGAAGATTAACCCAATAAAAAAATAAATGGAAACTACTTCCTTATTCCAGATATTTCGTAATCTTTCCGCTGATTTGCAACAGGGATATTTCGCAAAGTTTCGTATTGTATTCAGCAGAGAGGATGCGTTCCTCTGCATCTAACAAACTTTTTTGTGCTTCACGCACTTCAAAACCGGAGAGGTCTCCCTGTATATAACGGTCCATGGCAATATCGTGATTATCTTTGGCGGTTATCAGGTTTTGACGTTCCAGATTCAACAATTGAAGATTGTTGCGATAGGCTTGCCATAAGTTACTGAGATCAGAGCGAAGTGCTAATTCCAAGTCCTGTCGTTCCAGGCGACGATTCTTGAAAGCCAGACTCGCATTTCTCTTTTCGCGGCGACGATTACCGTCGAATATATTAAAACCGACAGTTATTCCGGCATTGAAGCCCAGTTCACCTCTTCTGCTGTTTGCATTGATGTCATACTTGTTGAACGTATATCCATATCCGGTATTTAATTTGAGATATGGATAGTTGCGTGAGTTTATTTTCTTGTAGTCCAATTGGGCAAGTACCGTGTTTTGATCGGCCTTGAGCAAAGAAGCATTGGTTGCTAACGTAGAATTCCACAAATCATCAAATTGCAAGTCGCTGTGTACGTCGATGGTGGAATCTTTGATAATAATGTTTTGATTGACATTGTTGTTAGCCATCAGTTCATTCAACTGGATGCGTGAAGAATGTAGCAATTCCTGTTGTTTGATGTATTGGGCACTGTCTGCATTGAAATCCACCTTTGCCTGCTGATAATCCAGCCCTGAAAACTTACCGACCAGGTGACTAGCCTCGGCTATGCGCAAACGCTCTTTGGAAAGTGACATTGCATAATGAAAGTTTTTCAGACGGATCTTCTGCTGGATAAAATTATAGTACTCGGAAGTCAGGGCAGCAATAAAATCTTCAATAGCAATACGCGTGTTGGTTTCCCCCTGACGTTCCAGCTCTTTCAACTGTTTGTAGGTGGTACTGATATTGAATCCGTCGAAAATAGTCCAGTTGAGGTTAAGACCGACATTAACCGTCTGATCGTAGACTCCGTTATGCTTTGTTATTTCCCCGGTAGCACGCGCCTTGGTCTCAATATTGTCGAGGTTTCCGGTATATCCGGCAGAGAAGTCCAGTGTAGGCAGGTATCCCGCATTTCCCAACGTTGCGTTGTTTTTGCTGATCTGCTCTTCGTTATGGATGATACGTAAAGAGTAATTGTTTTGCAATCCTTCTTCCAGACACTCCTTGAGAGTGAGAACTTGTGCCTTTGCAAAAGAGACTGATAAGAAGGCACATGCAATGGTGATATAAATGATGCGTTTCATGCAAATTCCTTTCTGTTTCATTCTTGTAGTTTTTTGATTCGGTTAGTCGAAATGTAACTGTAAATAGCCGGTACAATGTACATCGTAAGCAGAGTGGATACGACCATACCACCCACTACCGCCGTACCCATGGCAATACGCTGGTTACAACCTTCTCCGGTGGCAAATGCCAGCGGGATAAGTCCCAAAACCGTAGAGGCACTTGTCATCAGAATCGGACGGAGGCGTTGAAGGGCAGCATCTTTGATGGCACTCATTTTATCCTCTCCGGCTTCCTGTTTCTGATTGGCAAATTCTACAATAAGAATACCGTTCTTCGCCACCAGACCGATCAGCATGATAATACCGATCTGACTGAAAATATTCATCGTAATATCTCCGAAATACATGAAGACCAAAGCTCCGGCAATAGCCAGCGGCACTGTCAACATGATAATCAACGGATCTTTGAAACTTTCAAACTGGGCTGCCAGAATCAGGTAAATCAAAAGGATAGCCAGGATAAAGGCGAACATCAGACTGGAAGAACTTTCACGATATTCTTTCGAGTCTCCCGACAGGGCAGTGCGGAAAGTGTCATCCAATGTTTCTTTGGCAATCTTATCCATTTCATCCAAACCTTGCCCGATTGTTTTGCCGTCTGCCAATCCCGCAGAGATGGTAGCTGACACAAAACGGTTATAACGATACAACTTTGGAGGTGCAATACCGCTTTCCAATTCAATCAAGTTGTCCAGCTGAATCATATCCCCACTACTGCTGCGGACGTAAATCGCTTTCAGGTCGGCCGGTTTGTTTCGTTGCTGGCGGTTGATTTCACCAAGAATTTCGTATTGTTTACCGTTCATATAGAAATATCCCATACGCTGTCCACTTAATCCATATTGTAGCGTTTGAGCAATGTTTTTGGTACTTACTCCCATAATACTGGCCTTGTCGCGGTTGATCTGAATACGAGCTTCCGGTTTACTGAACTTCAAATCAACGTCCGCCATCTGGAAAACAGGATTCTCATATACTTTAGCCATAAACTTGGGCAACACTTCTTCCAGCTTTTCCAAATTGGTAGCCTGAAGTACATATTGTACAGGCATACTCCCACGACGTCCGCCAAAAGAAGACTGCTGCTGTACGAATGAACGCGCCATTGTTTTCTTCTGTACCGCTTTTGATATTTTCTCTGCCACATCCATCTGGGTATAATTACGTTCATTCATATCCTTCAGCGTGATGCGCACGTTTCCGCTACCGCTGGATACACGGGCAGTTACAGCCTCTGCATCAGGCAGAATAGAGTCTACCAGTTGATTGATGTCTTCTGTGTAATCCCTGATATATTCATAGGTGACGCCTTCCGCTCCTCGTGTATTGATACTGATTTGCGAACGGTCTTCAAGTGGGGCCATTTCCGCAGGAACTGCATTCCACAGAATACCAATCAGGCAAATGGTGATGAAAGTAAATGGAAGAGCGATCCAGCGTTTACTAAGAAAAGCGGCAAGCGAACGGCTGTATAGCCGGTTCATTCCTTCAAAGAACGGTTCTGTTTTTGCATAGAACCAACTTTGTTTTTCCCGTTTAATGAGTAACTTCGTTGCCAACATCGGAGTGAAAGTCAATGCGGCAAATGAGGATATAATCACCGAACCCGAAATAACGATACTGAACTCACGGAATAATCGTCCCGTCATTCCATCCATAAAGACGATAGGGAAGAATACCGCTACCAGCGTAATAGTGGTGGAAATAACGGCAAAGAAAATTTCTTTGGCTCCTTCTATTCCCGCTTCTTTCGGGGCCATTCCTTTCTCTATACGGATGTAGATATTTTCCGTCATAACGATGGCGTCATCTACCACCAGTCCCACCGATAGTACGATGGCGAGCATGGAAAGCACATTGATGGAGAATCCTGCCAGATACATAACGAAGAAAGCACCGATAAGGGAAACAGGGATTACGATACAAGGCACCAACGTGACGCGCCAGTCACGCAGGAAGAGGAAGATAATGATGATTACAAGTACAAAAGCCTCATATACAGTGGACTTAACCTCATTGATAGACGCACGGATAAACTTGGTATTATCAAAACCATAATTATAGTGTACATCTTCCGGCAAGTCTTTTTTCATTTGCTCCATACGTTGGTATACAGCATCCGCAATCTCAATGTGGTTGGCTCCCGGCTGTGGAATGACTACGACACCCACCATAGGAACGCCGTTCATCTTCATATAACTCTTGATATCAGCCGGCCCCAATTCAGCACGTCCGATATCACTGAATCGTACAATACGGTTATTCTCTTCTTTGACAATCAAGTCATTGAATTCATCTGCGGTATGCATCAATCCTAGTGTACGGATCGTCAACTCGGTGGTATTTCCTTCGATACTACCTGAAGGAAGTTCCACATTTTCGTTATCTACAGCGTTTTTAACATCGACGGGAGTGATACCGTAGCCTGCCATCTTTACCGGGTCGAGCCAAAGGCGCATGGAGTAACGCTTTTCTCCCCAGATAGATACACTACTTACATCGGAAATAGTCTGTAATTGTTCTTTCACAGTCAGATCCGCTATTTCACTTAATTCCAACAGAGAACGTTTGTCACTTTGAAGGGCAACCATCAAGATAGGCATGGCATCGGCATCCGCTTTTGAAACTGTCGGTGGGTCACAGTCGCGAGGCAGATAACGTTGGGCACGTGAAACCTTGTCACGTACGTCGTTGGCCGCTGTTTCCAGATCGACGGACAATTCAAATTCTACAGTGATACGGCTTTGCCCCTGCTGGCTCACACTGGACAAAGAACGGATACCGGGAATACCGTTGATATTCTGTTCCAACGGTTCAGTTATCTGGTTTTCGATAACGTCGGCATTAGCTCCCGGATAAGAGCAGCTGACAGAAATAATCGGATTATCTACCGACGGATATTCGCGGACACCCAAATAGTTGTATCCGATGAATCCGAAAAGGAGGATAATAATCGTTAATACTGTGGCTAATACCGGGCGACGTATACTTAATTCGGAGATGTTCATTGATTTATGATTTCTGATTTCTGAATTATGATTTCTGAGTTATGGATTGAAGATTTCTGATTTTTGAATTCTGATTTCTGATTTCTGAATGTTTGCTGGATTCTGCTGACTTATAAATCATAAATTATTTGGCTTTATAAATCATAAATTCTCATTCTTCAATATTGTCAAGTGTTACGGCGAGTCCGGTACGGAGTTGCAATGTTCCTGAAGTGATGATTGTGTCTCCTACGTGCAATCCTCTAATCACTTGCACTTCAGATGCGGTGCGGATACCGGTAATAATATCCACCGGTTCGGCCTTTCCTGATTTATACAGATAGACTTTATCTTTACCCATTTCCGGCACAATTGCTTCCGTTGGGATGGCTATTGCATTAGGTATTTCATCCTTTTTCAACAGCACACTGGCATAACGGCCGGGAAGCAGGGTGCGATTGACATTCGGGTATAATGCACGGGCGGTAAATTGATGCAGATTCGGATCGATGGCAGATTCTACAGCGTATACCTGTGCGCCAAAAGCATCCAATGTTCCTTCAACGCTGAAATTGAGATTGGTACCCTTTTTAATTTGCTTGGCATAGCGTTCCGGAACGGAAAATTCAACCTTCAGTGGAGCGATTTTTGTCAGCTTGGCAACGACTGTGGTCGGAGACGCATACGTACCGATACTGACTTGGCGAAGTCCGATCACTCCGTCAAACGGAGCACGTAGCTCTGTCAGTTCAATATTAGCTTTGATAATTTCTATATCGGCATTCAGAGTTGCTAAATCCGTTTTCACCTGTTCGTAGGCTTCTTTACTGACAGCATCCCGTTTCAATAAAGCATCCTGGCGGAATACACGGTCTTCTGCCAGTTTCAATTGCGAAATCAACCTTTGCAATTGTGCCTGCAACTGCCTGTCATTCACTTTGGCTAGTAATTGGCCTTTCTTTACGGCTGTTCCTTCTTCAAAGTTGATTTCTACAATCTTTCCCGACGTTTCGAAAGATAAATCCACTTCTTCATCGGGTAGAAGTACACCAGTAGTGGTGAACTCATCTGTCAGAGATTGTGGTTTTATGACCTTGGCATTTACATTTAAAACTTGTTTCCCTCTTTTTTTATTACTGCCCATCACTTTGTCGGCGGCTGCTAGTTCGTCGTTTTTTTTCGGTAATTGTGAGTAGATTCCTCCACCGATAATCCCGGCACCAACAAGAATAATGATGCCCCATTTAGTCTTCTTATTCATGGTTTAGTATTGTATATGGCAATTATATTGTACATCTTCAAAAATTAGACTTCCCCTGATGGGAAAGGTTTAAAGAAAGGAAGAGTAAAAAAGAGTTAATCAGTAAGCAGCCCGATATTTTCCTTCCTCTTTATCTTCCAACATATTGAGATAAGAGGTATAACGGGATTCGCTGATGAGGTGCTCTTCCACTGCTTTGCGTACGGCACATCCCGGTTCATGACGATGTGTACAGTTGCCATATTTGCAGTCGGCGGAGGTTTTGAATATTTCGGGAAAATAATGTCCGATCTCTTCTTCTTCCATATCGAATGTGCCGAAGCCCTTGATACCCGGAGTATCGATGATATAGCCATCTCCTTCCACAGGGAACATTTCGGAGAAAGTAGTAGTATGCATTCCTTTGTTGTGGTAAGAAGAAATTTCGCCGGTCTTGGTTTCTATGCCCGGCAGTATGGAATTGATAAGAGTCGATTTGCCGACTCCCGAATGTCCGGAAAATAAAGTAATCTTGCCTTCCAGTGCTTTTTTGATTTCAGCCACTCCAGTGCCGTTCTTTGCGGAAACTTTGAAGCAAGGGTAGCCGATTTGTGTGTATAAGTTGATAAGTGCGTCCAGATAGCGGAGCTCATCTTCGTCGTAAGCATCTACCTTATTAAATACCAGTTTGACAGGGACGCGATAGGCCTCTGCGGATGCAAGAAAACGATCAATAAAAATAGTGGAAGTTTCCGGATAATTGATGGTTACCACCAGCATACACTGGTCGAGATTGGCAGCAAGGATATGAGATTGTTTGGAAAGATTGGATGAACGGCGGATGATGTAGTTCTTTCTATCTTCTATTTCACTGATAAAAGCAGTGCCTTCCTGATTAAGTATAATTCGGACACGATCACCCACTGCAACAGGATTAGTACTGCGAATCCCTTTCAATCGGAAATTCCCTTTGATTTTACATTCAATAGATTGTCCGTCATCGGTTTTCACCTGATACCAACTACCCGTGTTTTTGATTACTAATCCTTTCATATAAATTATAAATTAAAAATGAAGAATGAAGAATTCAGGCTGTGTTTCAACTGAATAATACAGCATTATAATTCCTCATTCTTCATTCTTAATTCTTCATTATTTTTTAGACGGTCATAATTTCTTTATCCTTTTCAGCCAGCATATCATCGATTTGTTTGATATACTTATCATGGATTTTTTGCAGTTTGGCTTCCGCATTCTTCTGCTCGTCTTCTGCCAATCCGTCTTTTACGGCCTTTTTCAGTGCGTCGATGCCGTCACGACGCGCGTTGCGTACGCTTACTTTAGCCGTTTCGCCTTCTCCTTTACACTGTTTTGCCAGTTGTTTACGGCGTTCTTCCGTCAGGGGAGGGATGCCGATACGGATCATTTCTCCATTGTTTTCGGGCATGATACCGAGGTCAGAGTCGATAATTGCTTTTTCGATGACACGGAACATGCTTTTATCCCAAGGCTTGATCACGATACTGCGGGCGTCCGGAGTAGTAATTGCTGCTACATTGCTGATAGGTACCATACTTCCGTAAGAATCTACGCGGATACCATCTAATAAGCGTGCACTCGCTTTTCCGGCGCGGATATGTGCCAGTGCTTCTTCCAGATACATGATGGCCATATCCATCTTTTCTTGTGCATTGTCAAGGCAAGTCTTTACGTCTACCATATTTTTTGAGATTTAAAATTGCATTTTGATTGATTAAGTAGCAAAAGTATATTATTTTTTGTTCATCTGCAACAGCATACCCATCTTTTTTATGAGTGACTTGCCAATGATAATCAGGGTAACAGCGGTGATAATCATTAAAATACCCATCATTAAGCGGGGAGTCAGTTTTTCGTGAAACAGGAGAACACCGAAGAATAAAGCTGTCACCGGTTCCAGAGCACCCAATATTGCCGTTGGTGTAGAGCCTATATAATGGATGGCCAGTGCGGTACAGACCAGTGATACGGCAGTTGGCAGGATGGCGAGTGATAATACATCGGCCCAGAGCCAGGCAGACGGTATTACTTGCAGTTCCGTACAGAAATTTAAACGGACGATATAAACCGATAGTCCGAACAAAATGGCATAGAAGGTAAGTTTCGTGGTCGGCAGGTTTTTCAATGTCGAACGGTTTACACCTACTATATATATAGCATAAGAGAGAGAAGACAACAGAACAAAGATAATTCCCAAAGTCGATAGCGGTTTGTTGCCGTCTCCCTGATAGAGCAAGGCAATACCGGAAAGTGCCAGCAGGATGGAGAAAACGGTAATGGCGGAAATCTTTTCCTTGAAGAATATTCCCATGATGACAGCTACCATCACCGGATAAACAAACAGAATCGTAGAAGCAATTCCGGCATCCATATAATTATAACTCATAAACAAAAGCAGTGATGAAAAAGAGAATAACAATCCCATAATGACTAAGGGCAAAACGTCTGCCTTATGAAGTGCAAAAGACTGATGCTGCATTTTCATCAGAATACCCAATACGATTGTCGCAAAGAAGTACCGGTAGAATAAAACGGTATCGACACTCATTCCGGCTGCATAGAGCGGAAGTGCAAAAAGAGGATTCATACCGTAGCTCGCAGCGGCAATCGCTCCATAGATAAAACCTTTGGTTTTGTTAGTCATTGTTTTGCTTTTTTTAATGGCGTGCAAAAGTACGCAGTTCACCAATGATAAACAAGTGTTTAGGCGGTTGATAGTATAATTTAATCTTTCGTATGCTAAAAACTATTTCTTGGTAAAGAGATAACTAATCTTGTTTATGCATAAAATTAATCGTCTGACTATAGTCGAACTTGCGTCTGACTACTGTTAAACTTACGTCTGACTATAGTTGAACTTTCGTCTGACTATAGTCAGACGAAAAAGAATTAACCGTCAGATGATTAATTTTATTCGGTAGGGAGATTAGTTATACGCCTCCCGAGTAATAGTCTGCAGGCAATAGGCAATCAGGTTTTTGAATAAACACTTGCATATATCTTGGATTTTCCCGAATATTGCATCTGAATTATCGAAAAACACAGATGACCAAAGCTAAATTTCTTGTTGTTTATTGCCTGTTCATATCGGGACTTTGTTGCATGGCAAATGTGACGAAGGATATCAATATGCGCTTTAAGGACGTAAGGCAGGGACTTTCTCATCAAACAGTCAATTGTTTCTATCAGGATGAATTCGGATTTTTGTGGATCGGCACTCAAGACGGGCTGAATCGATTTGACGGACGTAAGTTTGAAGTATTCAAACCGGATAACGCTAATCCTTATTCCATCAATATCAATAATATCAGGCAGGTTTGCGGAAATAAAGCCGGATTGCTCTTTATCCGCAGTTTGCAGAGCGTGACTCTTTATGATATGCGTTTGAATCGTTTTAGGGTGTTGCGTGAAGGAGAAGTTGCGGGAATCTGTTATGCGCACGATGCATTATGGATAGCTACCGGAAAGGAAATCTACCGTTATCGCAACCTCGACCAGGCGCCCGAGTTATTCTTTTCATTTCCTTCGGATGAGGAGGATGTATTGATGAACAGTCTCATGGTTCGTCAGAATCAGACAGTGGTGGTGGGGACTTCTTCGAAAGGTGTATACTGTATTGACCAGTCTGCACATATCACCCGGCGTATGGATGTGGGAGCTGTCAATTCAATAACAGAAGATAGAAACGGGAGTATCTGGATAGCTACCAGAAACAGAGGGCTCATACGGTTGGATGAAGATGGAACACTTACTCATTTCAAGCATAATAAGGTAGCTGAAAATACGATTAACCATAATAATGTGCGTCATGTGACGCAAGCTAATGATAGTCTCCTGTATATCGGAACCTATGCCGGTTTGCAGACTTTAAACCTGTTTACCGGAGAGTTTACAGATTATGAATATGACTTGAATGTGGAGGCGGCCGATATACGTTCTATTATTTCGATGCATTACGACACTTCGGGGACTTTATGGTTGGGGACTTTCTATCAGGGAATCCAATATTATAATGTAGCGAATGATGCTTTCCATTTTTACCGCTCGTCTACGGCTGTTGGCGGTCATTTGAATTCTTATATTATCAGTTCCATTGCCGAAGACCGTTCCGGACGGATCTGGTTTGCAAGTGAAGGAAGCGGGTTGAACTATTATGATAAACATACCAAACGCTTTTTCCCTTTAAAAAAGGTCTATTCTCAAGAGCTTTCTTTTAAGATAGTGAAGTCTCTTTATTATGAGAAAGAGCCGGATTATCTTTGGGTAGCTTCTCTTTATCAGGGAATCAACCGGATTAATCTGTCGACCGGGCATATAGAATCTATCTCGGAAAACATCTATACTCCGGAAGGAAAAACAGTTGTTGACAGAGCCTATAATCTGGTGAAAATGATAGAGTTTGCCGGCCACGATTCTTTATTGATAGCTGCCAAGGGAGGATTGCTTGTATTGGATAAAAAACACCTTCGACTTCATCATTTCGAACACCCTTCGTTGGCTGCCAAACATCTGTCGCAGGTTTGGGATATGACGTTTGACAAAGACGGGGATCTATGGCTGACTACCTCTTTTGATCTGATACGAGTCAACCTCAAAGCGGGCATTGCCCATAGTTATCCTTTCTCCCAAATAGCGCAGAGTACAGCGCAGCATCACATCAACCACATTTTATGTGATAAGAAAGGACGTATATGGCTGGGATCGACAGGCTCGGGAATTTATCTATTTGATAAGAAGACAGATTCTTTTGTGGGATACGGAGCGAAACAGGGATTGGAAAATGGATTTATAACCGGATTGGTGGAGAGTCCTTTGGATGGTTCTATCTATGTGGCAACCAATGGTGGTTTCTCTAAATTCAATCTGGCAACGACTACATTCGAGAACTATAACAGACAGAGTGATTTTCCCTTGAATAATGTAAATGACGGAGGGCTGTATATTGCGTCCGACCACGAAATTTACGTGTGTGGTCTGGCGGGTATTGTCTCTATCGCCCAGGAAAAGCTGAACAAGCAGTCTGTTGACTATGATGTGTTTGTAAAACGGGTGCTTGTGGATAATACGGAAATACAACCGCTTGATTCGTTGGGGCTTATCAAAGAAACCGTATTGTATGAACATCGGTTAGTATTGCCGCCCAGATATTCTTCCGTCACTTTTGAGATAGCAAGTAACACCCTGAATAATATTTCTAATATCGGTCTGGAATATAAACTTGAAGGCTTTGATAACGAATATATGAAGGCGGGCGATAATACGATGATTACCTATACCAATCTTCATCCGGGGCATTATACTTTCCATGTCCGTGGCGACCAGGTGGGCGTTCACGGTCGGGAAGCACCTTCCGTTAGTTTTGAGCTGATAGTGGAGGCTCCGGTTTATCAGCGGGCATGGTTTATTTTGTTGATGGTGCTGGCAGCTATCCTTATTGCCGGCTATATTATCCGTATGTTCTGGATACGAAAAACCTTGCGGCACTCTTTATTGGCCGAGAAACGGGAAAAAGAGTATATCGAAAGTGTGAACCAGTCCAAACTGCGTTTCTTTACCAATGTATCGCATGAATTCCGTACTCCGTTAACGCTTATATCCAGCCAGCTCGAAATGCTCCTGATGCATAAGGACATTATTCCTGAAGTATATAATAAGATTCTGGATATTTATAAAAATTCCCGCCGGATGAATAACCTCGTGGATGAAGTCATTGATATCCGTAAGCAGGATCAGGGATACTTGAAACTAAAGATTTCTAAAGAGAATATTGTGGCGGTGATAGAGGAAATTTGTGGCTCTTTCTATAGTTATGCCCAACTGAATAAGATAGATCTCCGCTTTTCTTCCACTCTGAAAGAAGCTGATTTGTATATTGACAAAACACAGATAGAGAAAGTATTCTATAATTTATTGTCCAACGCTTTTAAGTATACGAAGCCTGGTGACTGGATTTCTGTTGAGCTGTCAGCGGAAGGAGATAATGACATTGTGATTTCAGTCAACAACCTGGGGGTAGGCATTGATAAATCCAAGATCAAACATGTATTTGAACGGTTTTGGCAGGATGATTCGGCAACAACCACACGAACTGTCAAAGGATCGGGCATTGGATTGGCGATGGCGAAAGGAATTGTAGAGTTGCATCAGGGAACCATCGGAGTGGAAAGCGAACTGAATGGAGTTACCTCTTTTACCGTTACTCTCCACCGGGATGCGAATATGAATATGGAAGCCTCTTCCTCCGCAGACGAGCACGTTGCCGAACATTATATAATAGAGCCTCAAGAAATCTCGGAAATGGTGAAGCCGGATAAAACGGTGAAAATACTGATTGTAGAAGATAACCCGGAAATGCGTAAAGTATTGACGCAGATTTTTGAACAGATATATGAGGTATATACGGCTGCCGACGGGCAGGAAGGATTGGAACGGGCTTCTTCGCTCCAACCGCAGATGATTGTAAGTGACATCATGATGCCTGTCATGTCCGGACTGGAAATGTGCGAGAAGTTGAAAAGTAATTTGCAGACCAGCCATATACCTGTTGTCTTGCTGACAGCCCGCAACCGGGAAGAACATACCTTGGAAGGCTTGCAGACAGGTGCGGATGATTATATCTCCAAACCTTTTAATATCAAGATATTGGTAGCCCGGTGCAACAATATCATCCAGACTCGTAAACTACTTCAACAACGGTTTGTTCGAAACGACGAACCTAAAGTGGAAGACCTTCCGTTTAATCCGATCGATAAAAAGATGTTGATGGATGCTACGGCGATTGTGGAATCTTATATTGATAACCCAGACTTTGACGTAGCTACTTTTGCACGAGAAATGTGTATGAGCAGAACGTTGCTTTTCACCAAATTGAAAGCATTGACCGGACAGACCCCGAATGACTTTATTTTATCTTTGAGACTGAAAAAAGCAACAGAAAAATTGCGGAATGACCCCAATGCCCTGATTGCTGATATAGCATTTGATTACGGTTTTTCTAATCCAAGTTATTTTATCCGGTGTTTTAAAAATGCTTATGATATTACTCCGGCTGCTTATAGACGGAAATATGCAAACTCTTAATTTATAGTGTTTTAGGTGCTTTCTACCTGACGAGATTTGTACTATTTGAACTTTTATACGGACGATTCTATTATTCGAAATCATTAATAATTGGGATTTTTGCGCTGTAATCATTCAAATTATTACATAGTATGAAAAACATCGTAATTAAATGGGCTGTGTTCCTGACAGCCTTTCTTATCTCTTTAGAGGTTAGTGCTCAAAACGTCAGAGTTTCTGGAGTGGTGACAGACGCACTTGGACCGATCCCCGGAGTTAATATCATGGAGGAGGGGACTACTAACGGTACAGTGACGGATGTAAATGGAAAATATTCAATCAGTGTATCGGCTAAATCTACCCTTGTTTTTTCTTGTATAGGATATAAGGAACAAAAAATACGTGTCGGTACGAAAACGGTACTGAATGTGAATATGGTGGAAGAGTCGAAAATGCTCGATGAATTGGTGGTTGTCGGTTATGGAGTTCAGCGTAAGAGTGATGTGGCCACTTCGGTAGCTTCGGTCAAAGCGGATGAAATGAAAACATTTCCCGCCGGAAATGTGGCTGACATGTTACGTGGACGTGCCGCAGGTGTGAATGTAACGAGTAGTTCCGGACGACCGGGATCGACTCCTTCGATTACCATTCGTGGTTCCCGTTCTATCAGTGCAGACAATGCACCTTTATATATTATAGATGGTTCTCCTTCCAGTGCAACAGAGTTCAGTACGTTGAGTGCGGATGATATTGAATCGGTTGAAATTCTGAAAGATGCTGCGTCGCAGGCTATTTATGGTGCACGCGCCAGTGACGGTGTGGTACTGGTGACTACCAAACGTGGTAAAGCCGGAAAAGTGGAAGTCAACTATAATGGCTATCTGGGTATTCAATCTCTCTGGAGAAATTTCGATTTCTACTCTCCCGAAGAATATATGCAGCTTCGTCGTGAAGCAAAGGCGCATGATAAAGGAATAATTGATGCGCGTGAGATTTCTATAGCCGAAGCGTTGGAAGACGAGGTGATGCAACGGGTATGGGCCAGCGGAAAGTTTATCGACTGGGAAAAAGAAATGTTCAGAAATGCAATCTATCATAATCATGACGTCAGTGTACGTGGAGGAACAGAAAAAATCAAAGTATCGGCAGGTGCCAACTACTTTGACCAACAAGGAATGGTGGTTACCGGATCGGGGTATCAGAAGTTTTCTTTAAGACTGAATCTGGACTTTGAAATAGCCAAATGGATTAGTTTCGGTATCAATTCTTCTTATGCGATGACAAAACAAGATCGTGAGGATGGTAACTTTAATGATTTTATTACCAGTTCTCCATTGGCGGAGATATATGATGCGGATGGCAAGTATACAAAATATATCAACTCGGAAGGAAATTATAATCCTTTGTACCGTGCCGAACATTATGGACGTGAAGTAACCCGTGATAATTACCGCCTGAACTTTTTTATGGATGTGAAACCTTTCAAGGGATTCAATTATCGTCTGAATACTTCTGTTTATAATCAGACGTCTGAAGACGGTTCTTATAAAGATTCCCAATATCCGGGAGGCGGAGGAACGGCCGTTCTTGACGAATCGCGTACACAGAACTGGCTGGTTGAGAATATTGTAACCTATAAAGTGCCTATCCGCAACAAGAAACACCAGTTGACATTGACCGGCGTTCAGTCTGTCGACCATAATGGGTCGAAGTCTATCGGGTACTCGGTTGAGAATCTTCCGGTGGATAAAGACTGGAACTTCATTTCTCAAGGTGAGTTTACAGGCAAGCCTCGTCGTCAGTTTAATGAAAATAACTTGGTGTCGTTCATGGCCCGGGCGCAATATTCGCTTTTAGATCGTTATTTGTTGAACGTGGCTGTCCGCCGTGACGGTTCCAGCCGTTTCGGAAAAGAAAATAAATGGGGAACTTTCCCGTCGGCAGCTTTTGCCTGGCGTGTCAATCAGGAGAGTTTCCTAAGAGATGTGTCGTGGATTGATAACCTGAAACTGCGTGTGAGTTATGGTATTGTAGGTAATCAGAACGGTATCGGCAATTATACTACTTTGGGACTGGCTGATAATAAAGGATATGAGTTTGGAGATGTTTTTCAAATGGGATATTTGCCGGGCAAGGAACTGTCTAATCCAAACTTGAAATGGGAACAGTCTGCAACAGCTAACTTTGGTGTTGATTTTAGTTTCTTCAATGGGCGTCTGAATGGTACGGTTGAGTATTATAATACTCATACGAAGGATTTGTTGGTGAAACGTTCCCTGAATGCGTCACTCGGATATACTACCATGCTAGATAATCTGGGAAAGACGAAATCCAGTGGTATCGATCTTTCTTTAAATGGTGACGTGGTACGTACAAAGGAGTTTACCTGGACACTCGGAACTAATTTCAGCATGTATAAGAATGAAATTGTCCGTATTGACGATACTCTCGATGAGAACGGGAAACCGGCAAGTCAGGTAGCACAGGGGTGGATTATCGGAGAACCGATCAATGTATACTATGATTATCTGATAGATGGAATTTTTCAGTATGATGATTTTGATATCACTCGTGATGGTACGGGAAATCTGGTTTATACACTGAAAAACACCTATGATAGTGATAATGACGGTGTGGCCGACAGTCCGATTAATTACGGTGGCGCTATTGAACCGGGAATGGTCAAGGTGCGTGATAACAACGGGGATGGAAAGATTACAGCTGATGACAGGGTACCTATCCGTAAAGATCCGAAGTTTACACTCTCCCTTTCTTCTACATGGAACTGGAAAGGATTTGATCTGTTCATGGACTGGTATGGAGTTTCCGGCAGAAAGATTAAGAACGGTTATTTGTACGAGTATAATTCCGGTGGTTCTTTACGTGGAAAATTGAATGGGGTGAAGGTGGATTATTGGACTCCGTTCAATCCTTCGAACAAATTCCCACGTCCTTCTTATAGTGCGGACCCTGCATATTTGAGTGCCATTGCCATTCAGGATGCTTCTTATATCCGTTTACGCACCTTACAACTGGGATATACTTTCCCCACCCGACTATTGAAGAATACTCCGATTCATAAATTACGATTGTATGCAACAGCTACTAACTTGCTGACATTTACGGAGTTTAAATCTTATAGTCCCGAACTGACTCCAGGGTCTTATCCGGAGTCCAAACAATATGTGTTTGGTGTCAATGTTTCATTCTAAAATAAAGAATCCTTATGAAAAAGTTAATATATACAGCCTTTGTCATTTGCGGAATGTTGACCGCTTCTTGCTCGGATTTATTAAATCTGGAATCAAAAACAGACGTGACGAATAATTATCTGTTCACTACTCCCGAAGGGTTGAATACTGCCGTTACAGGATTGTATTCCCTGGCACGTGAATTGCCGGGTGGAGCGGATAATAACGAATCTAATCTGTACATCGTTACCATGTGTGACTTTAATACGGATATTGCCATACTTAGAGCAGGTGTTTCTACCTCAATCGGACGTTTGAATACAAGTTTTACTCCAAGTACTGGAGATGTTAATAAGTTCTGGAAACATCACTATGGGATTATCGGAAAAGCAAATGAAATTATTGTAGCGGCAGAAGCCTTGGGACTGGATGACAGCGATGTATTGCACGCATGGAGTGAAGCGAAATTCTTCAGAGGACGGAGCTATTTTGAACTTTGGAAACGCTTTGACCGCCTTTATCTGAACGTCACTCCAACCACTGTCGATAATCTGAAACGGGAGTATAAACCGGCTTCTCATGAAGAACTGATGACACTGATGACGACTGACTTGGATGATGCAATGAAAGGTCTGGACTGGTCGCTTCCTCAAAATAACGGAAATGTATTGTATGGACGGGTAACGAAAGCGACTGCCAAACATGTCCGTGCACAGGTTGCCATGTGGGAATCGGATTGGGATACAGCCATTGAGGAATGTGAAGACATCTTTAAACAGGAGGGCATTTACTCAATGGAAAAGAAGGCCGAGAATGTATTTAATAGCGCAGATTTGAAATCCCCGGAAGTGTTGTGGAGTTTCCAATATTCACAAAACTTGGGTGGAGGAGGTTCCGGAACTCCGGTTGCCGGACATCGTATCTCTATTCAGACCACTACCCGAATCAATAAAATTGCAGGTTGTATCAATACGGCCGATCAGGGTGGATATGGTTGGGGACGTATTTATCCGAATACCTATTTATTGAGTTTGTATGACCAGGCTAAAGATACACGATACAATGAATTGTTTGTACACCGTTTCAAATACAATGATCCTACTTCTCCTAAATATGGCGAATTGATTCCCCTTGCGAAAAGTTCCAGTTATTGTGAGACGTTGCATTTCATGTCGAAAAAATACTTTGATCAGTGGACTATGGCCGATAATCCGGACCGGACAACGGGATTCAAGGATTTGATTGTCTATCGACTGGCTGAAACTTACTTAATGGCGGCAGAAGCGTATATGCGCCGTGACGGAGGAATGAGCACGGATGCTCTGCGCTGTTACAATAAAATATGGGAACGTGCCGGGAATGACAAATTTGCGGGACCTCTGACGCAAGATATTCTTTTGGATGAATATGCCCGTGAACTGAACTTCGAGGGAGTCCGTTGGCCTTTACTAAAACGTTTGGGGCTTTTGGGTGAAAGGGTGAAAGCGCATTATGGCGAGACAAAAGCTGAAAATCCTTATTTAGATAAAGATTATGCGGAATGTCGTACCAGTTTTGTAGTTGGAAAGCACGAATGTTGGCCTATCCCACAGGAGCAGATTGACTTGATGGGGAAAGAGAATTTTCCACAGAATGAGAATTGGTATTAAGCGATTGATTATCTGAAAAACATGAATGAGTATGAAAAGAATAATATATCTGTTATTGATTTTAAATCTGGGGCTGCTTTCCTGTGTCGATGATGCGTCGGTACGTGTGATGCCTGAATTTAATTGTAAAGATACAAAAGTAAACCTGGCAAAAGCGGCGGGTTCTTCCGTTACATCGCTATTATATACTAATGTCGGTCAGGTTGTTGCTCAATATCAAGCGGAGTGGCTTTCTGTAGATGTAAACGCTAAAAGTGTAATATACACTGCCTTGACGCAGAATGACGGTGAGGATGCAAGGACTACTGTCGTGAAGCTGACTTGCGGTTCATATACAGTGGAAGTGACGGTTACACAGGATTCCAAAGAACCGGACCTTTCTTTGAAGGTAGGACAAAGTGTAGATGATGGTATTGGTATGATTTTCTGGGTGGATCCTTCGGACAAGATGGTAGGAAAAGCTGTATCTGTAAAACGTCAGGGAGGAAATCCTTTTGAGGCCTCCGTGATGTTTCATAATGCGCTTTCTACAGTGAATGGATATGCCAATACGGCTTTGTTTACTGCTCCTACTGCAAATGATGCAGTGGCATACTGTCAGTCGTTGGGTGAGGGATGGTATCTGCCTGCACGTGATGAGTTATGGGAGTTGTTTGATGTTTACAACGGTATTGGACATGCTGATCCGGATTTTGCTTCGGTTGTACCTGATAAGTTGACGGAAGTTGAGAAAGCGGCACGTGCGGCATTTGATAAGATGTTGACCGATTTGCAGGGTGATGTGATAAATGAGGCTGCCGGTTCGGGCAATGGGGAAAGCTATTGGTCGAGTACGGAAAATGCAGCAGGGGATAAGGCTTATTGGGTACGTTTCGGAAAGTCTGGTGCTGATGCAGGAAATAAAACAGCTACCAACCGTTTTGTGAGATGTATGCGCACAGTTGGTGATTATACTTATCCTGAAGAGCCGGCAACTCTGACGGTTAATCCGAATCCTGTGACATTGGAAGGTGCTAACGAAGCGGAAGCAAATGTTACGTTGACATCCAATAAAAGTGTATTCAGCGTAGTGTTGGCAGATGATTCCTGGCTTTCATATACTATTTCAGGCACAACAGTTACGTTCAAGGCAAAATCAAAAAATACCACTGGTAATATTCGTACGACAATTGCTACAATAACAGCCGGTACTGGCGCAGCCGCAAAAGCAGTGGAGGTAACAGTGAATCAAAATGTAGCTGCCGAGGGAGACGCTTCCCTCGAATTGAGTACCAATACGGTGACTATTACGCCTGATGCGGTAGCAAAATCAGAGGTAATCACAATGATTTCTGATGAGACGGAATTTGTAATAAATATCACTGATGAATCTTGGGTGAAAGCGTATGTTGATGTAACAAATAAAACTCTTTATTTTTGGACATTATCTCCCAATCTGAATAGTTCTAACCGGGTGACGACTGCTACGGTAACAGCCGGAAGCGGAGCGAATGCGCCTAAACAAGAGGTTACGATTACACAGAGAGGACTTTTAAGTTCCGAGTTTGCGGTGGGACAGGTAATTGCGGATAATGGTTCGTTGAAAGGAGGCATTGTTTTCTGGGTAGATGCAACTAATCGTGGTAAGGCTAAGATTATGTCGTTGGACAGAGAGAATTTGGCATGGTCTACAGCAGGCTCTCCGGCTTCTACCGGAGTGGATTTATCCGGAGATGATGGATATACTAATACTATGGCGTTGGCTGCATTACCAAATGCATCGGAAATGCCTGCCATTAAGTTCTGTATGGACAAGGGGACAGGTTGGTATTGGTCGGGGAGAAAAGACTTGGAACAAATGTTTGAAACATATAATGGGACCACTGTGGCAAATGCAACAAATGATAATCCGAATGCGATTACTGATTTTGAAAAAGCCAATCGTGCAGCATGGGATCGGGTTGTCAGCAATGCGGGAGGAACTATTATGAATGAGGCTGCGTCATCTTCTACAGGAGATACATATTGGGCTTGTCGTGAGGCTTCGAAAGGTGTGAATGGATTTTATGTACGTTTTGGAAAGCCTATATCTTGGAGCAGTGCAACCTCTAAAAAGAGTTCTTTAAGATATATTCGTGCAGTCCGTTCAATCTCGAAATAATGGTATTAGGTATGTATAAGGTATATAGAAAAATAATCTTAGCCTGCTTGTTATTGATTGTTGCCGGCACGGTTTGCGGTCAGCGTGTGACGCAAACGATCAACGATGGTTGGAAGTTCTCCCTCTTTGAGGGAGACGCGTTCGATGCTGACTTTGATGTGTCCGGTTGGACTGACGTTTCCATTCCTCATACTTGGAATGCAAAAGATGCAGAAGATGAAATCCCCGGTTATTTCCGGGGAAAAGGCTGGTACAGGAAAGCCGTGACAGTGGAGGAACTGATTGTCGGTCAAAGAGTTTATCTTTGTTTTGAAGGGGCCAATCAGGAGACAAATGTATTTGTGAATGGAAAGTTGGTAGGGAATCATAAAGGTGGTTATTCTGCTTTTACGTTTGATGTGACTGACTATGTTCATACCGGACGCAATCTGGTAGCAGTGAGTGTTGACAACTCTTATAATCCGGATATTGCTCCTCTTTCGGCAGACTTTACTTTCTTCGGCGGACTTTATCGGGATGTTTATCTGGTGTATACTTCGCCCGTGCAACTGTCTACCACCCATTATGCTTCCAGTGGAGTATATCTCAAAACTGTTGGAATAACAGACGCTCAAGCGGAAGTGTGTGCAAAAACATTCTTGTCCAATGCTTTGAAAAGTAATCAGGCATTGATTCTTGAAACGGAGATTTTGGATGCAGACGGTAATAGAGTGGCACTTTCCGCAAAGAAAGTGAATGTGAAGGCAGGAGAGAAGAATGTAGCCTTTGAAGCGTTGATGACTATTGCGCAACCCAAACGGTGGGATGTTGATTCTCCTTATTTATATAAGGTGTATAGCCGTTTGAAGAATAAAAAGGGAGAAGTTCTCGATTGCGTTGTTAATCCGCTGGGAATCCGTGAATATCATTTTGATGCGGAGAAAGGTTTTTTCCTGAACGGGAAATATCGGAAATTGATTGGTACCAGCCGGCATCAGGATTACAAAGGAATGGGGAATGCCTTGCGGGATGAAATGCATATCCGGGATATACAGTTGAGTAAGGATATGGGAAGTAATTTCCTGCGAGTGGCTCATTATCCGCAAGATCCGGTTGTGATGCAGATGTGTGATAAGTTGGGGCTGTTGACTTCGGTTGAAATTCCGATTGTAAATGCCATTACTCAAAGTAGGGCGTTTATGGACAACTGTGTGGAACAGGCTACGGAAATGGTTTATCAGAACTATAATTATCCGTCTGTCATCATTTGGGCTTACATGAATGAAGTGCTTTTGCGTCCTCCCTTTAATCCTGACAACAAGAAAGAACGGGCGGAATATATGAAGTCTCTTCATCAAATAGCTTCGGCTGTTGAGGCGCAGATCAGAAGTCTGGACTCGGAACGCTATACCATGTTGCCTTGTCATTCTGCTTCCCAAATCTATCAGGAAGCAGGGATTACTGAATTGCCGATGTTATTGGGATTTAATCTTTATAATGGATGGTATGGTGGTAATTTGGACGGATTTGAAGAGAAACTGGAAGAACTTCACAAGGAGTTTCCTCATAAACCGTTGCTTATTACCGAATATGGGGCGGATGTAGATACTCGTATTCATTCTTTTTCGCCTGTGCGGTTTGATTTTAGTTGTGAGTTTGGCTCTGTCTATCATGAACATTATTTGCCTGAAATTCTAAAGAGGGATTATATCGTGGGGGCTATGGTCTGGAATTTGAATGATTTTTATTCCGAAGCCAGAAGAAATGCCATGCCTCACGTGAACAATAAAGGGTTGGTAAGTACGGATAGAGAACGTAAGGACGGATATTATCTTTATCAGGCTTATCTGAAAGAGTTACCTGTTCTGCATATTGCTTCTAAATCTTGGAAGAATAGGGCAGGAGCCAGTCGGGATGGAAAGAGTTGTACACAACCCTTGAAAGTTTATACTAACGCGGATAAGGTGGAGGTCTTTTTGAATGGAAAAAGTTTGGGAGTATATCCGGTAGCAGATAAGGTGGTTTCCGTGGACATTCCTTTTGTAAACGGAAAGAATGTGGTGGATGCTGTGATTGAAAAGGAGGGACGTGAATATCGTGACCAGTATGTTTGTGATTTTAAATGTGTCAATGTGAAGAATGGCTTTACGGAAATCAATGTACTACTGGGTGCTCGACGCTATTTTGAGGACCGGATAGCAGAGATGTGCTGGATACCCGAACAGGCTTATGCAGAAGGTTCATGGGGATATATTGGTGGGGAAGTGGCTCCGAACAAAACTCGTTACGGTTCTTTGCCGGCCAGCGATACAGATATACTGGGGACGGATCAGGATCCTGTCTTCCAGACACAGCGAGTAGGCATTGAAGCTTTTAAGGCAGATGTACCGGATGGTGTTTATGCTGTATATTTGTATTGGACAGAACTTACTTCTGAAAATAAAAGAGAGGCTTTGGTGTATAATTTAGGAAATGATGTAGTGAGGGAGGACTATATTAACCGGGTATTTTCTGTGGATATAAATGGAGTATCTGTTGCCAAACAAATGAATATTGCAGAAGAATACGGTTCCGAACGTGCGGTTATTAAGAAATATATTGTTCCGGTTTCACAAGGAAAGGGGCTTGTCGTTCGTTTTGGAGCGGTGGAATCTGTGCCTATTTTAAATGCAATACGAATCGTAAAAGAATATTAGATGATGAAAAATAGTATAGTTATATTGTTTTTACTGCTGTTATCCCAGTTTGGTTATGCGCAGGGAAGCACATTTAAGGTCACTGCCCGTCCGTGGGTGAAAGGACAGAAAAATCTGCCTTGGAAAGAGTATGATACTCGTACTATTGCTCAATTGGATGGGTTCAAACCTACTGGTAAAGTACGTGTGAATAAGTATGGAAGTGATTTGGATGCTCCCAGGCATCGGGCTACAGGATTTTTCAGGGTAGAACGTACCGGAGATCGATGGTGGATGATTGATCCCGATGGGTATCGGCATTTGCAGAAAGTGGTGGTAGGAGTACGTTTAGGTACTTCCGAACGCAATAAACAAGCAATGCTGGACAAATTCGGTACGGAAGAAAAATGGATCGAAGGAACGGCACGGATGATTCATTCGCTGGGCTTTTCCGGGGCCGGCTCCTGGAGTAATGAGGAAGCTATTGCCTCTTACAATGCCTCTCATAAGGAGGTACTGACTCGCTCAATCATTCTGAACCTGATGAGTGGATATGGGAAGAAACGAGGAGGAACTTATCAGTTACCTGGTAATACGGGATATCCTAATCAGTGTATTTTTGTTTTTGACCCGGAGTTCGAAACCTATTGCGATGAGATGGCACAAAAACTGGTCGCAAATAAAACGGATAAAAATATCATCGGCTATTTTTCGGATAATGAACTGCCGTTCGGGCCGAAGAATCTGGAGGGGTATCTGACTTTGAAGAATCCCAATGATCCGGGAAGATTGTATGCAGAATCCTGGTTGAAACAGCAGGGTATTACTTTGCAGCAAATTACGGACGAACATCGGGAAGAGTTTGCGGGGGTAGTAGCGGAACGATACTATAAAGTGGTGTCGGAAGCGATTCGGAAATATGATCCCAATCACCTTTATTTAGGTAGTCGTCTACATGGAAAACCTAAGTTTATCCGCCAGATTGTGGAAGCGGCAGGCAGGTATTGTGATGTCGTTGCTATTAACTACTATGGTGCATGGACACCGAGTGAGAAGACCATGAAGCATTGGGGCGAATGGGCTCAAAAACCTTTCATCATCACGGAATTTTATACGAAAGGAATGGATTCAGGGCTGGCAAACACAACAGGGGCAGGTTTCACCGTTCAAACCCAGCAGGAACGTGGATATGCCTACCAGCATTTTGTTTTGGGATTATTGGAAAGTGGGAATTGTGTCGGATGGCATTGGTTCCGTTATCAGGATAATGATCCGACAGCAAAAGGGGTAGATCCTTCGAATCTGGACTCTAACAAAGGGCTGGTAGATAATGAATACAATCTTTATAAACCGTTGGCTGATGCTATGAAAGAATTGAATATCAACGCTTATCGTTTGGCTGACTGGTTCGATCAACAATCAACTAATAATAAATAAAATACATACCATGAAAAAACTATTTATATTGGGAACTTTTCTGTTTATAAGTTCTATTCCTATGGTGTCTTGTACGGATGATGATGATAAAGATCCTAATTTTATGCCTCCTGACATAGTGATGGGAGGGGGAGATGTAGAATCGGAATATCCGGAAGATTTGCCTGCTCCCGGAGCTTCTGTGATGTATACTCCGTCATTAAATGCCAATATGTATCGCCCTATCAATGTTAAGTATTCCAGTGCTTATCCGCCTATATCTAGTTGGAAAACAGAGAATACACGTATTATTGCGTATATGGACGGGTATAAGCCGGCTATTAAAACGTTGAAAGCGTATCAGGAGTCGGTTAATAAATACGGAAGTTCGACTACGCTTCCGAAACAGGCGGCTACGGGAAGATTTTATACGAAGAAAATAGACGGACGTTGGTGGTTGGTTGATCCGGAAGGTTGTCTGCATCTGGAACGTAGTGCGACTTCTTTGCGTAAGGGAACTTCCAGTCGTAATAAAACGGCCTGGAATAGCAGGTTTGGAACTGATGAGAAATGGTTATCTACTACTCAACGTGAATTGAGTGAGATCGGCTTTCACGGTACAGGTGCCTTCTGTACAGGAACTTATTCACTGATTCAGACTCATAATGCTTCCAATCCGAGCAGTCCGTTAACTTTGGCGCCTTCATTTGCTTTTTTAAGTCAGTTCAAGAGTGCGAAGTCTTATAATTACCCTGGAGGAAGCGATGATAACGCAGCAGGTCTTGTGTTTTATAATGGATGGAGTGAATGGTGTGAATCATATTTGGCAGGTAGTGCTTTCGCAGATTATTTGCGTGATCCTAATGTGTTAGGTTTCTTTTCGGATAATGAGATAAACTTCTCTTCAAACAGTTCCCGGATTTTAGATCGTTTTCTGGCTATCAGTAACTCAAGTGATCCGGCTTATGTTGCGGCGAAAGCTTTTATGGATTCTAAAGGTATGCAAAGTGTGACGGATGACTTGAATAATGAGTTTGCCGGGATTGTAGCAGAGAAATATTATAAAGCAGTGAAAGAGGCAGTGAAGAAAGTAGATGATAAGTTGCTTTATCTGGGAACAAGATTACATGGAACTCCTAAATATATGGAAGGAGTAGTGAGAGCTGCCGGAAAATATTGTGATGTTATTTCTATCAACTATTATAGTCGTTGGAGTCCTGAACTGACAACAGCGATTGCTGATTGGGCTAATTGGGCGGACAAACCGTTTCTTGTAAGTGAGTTTTATACGAAAGGGGTGGAGGACTCTGATCTGAATAACCAGTCGGGAGCCGGATATTCTGTTCCTACACAAAACGAGAGAGCTTATGCTTATCAGCATTTTACATTAGGATTGCTTGAAGCTAAGAATTGTGTTGGCTGGCATTGGTTCAAATACCAGGATGATGATGGTACGGACAATTCGTCGAAACCTGCTAATAAAGGTCTTTATGATAATTCTTATCAACTCTTTCCTTATCTATCTTTCTTTGCCCGCGAATTGAATTTTAATGCGTATGATTTGATTCAGTATTTTGATAAATAGGTGTTTGTTTCTATATAATATTTGAGAGGAAAAACAAAGTGCGAATTTTACAGGATTAGTTTTGGTTAAAGCTATACTGCAAAATTCGCACTTCTTATTTTTTAATGAATAATCAATGTCTTATCAGATCAGAGTATCATCTGATAGACAAATGAATATCGGTAGTGAAAAATTAGTTATGTACTAACGTACCTATCTCTTCTCCACTGATAACCTTCTTTAAGTTGCCTACTGTGTCCATATCAAATACGACGATTGGCAGATTGTTTTCTTTACACATACAAGTCGCTGTCAAATCCATGACTTTCAAACCACGTTTCAGTACTTCATCGTATGTAATATCGTCGAATTTGGTAGCGGTAGGATCTTTCTCGGGGTCAGCTGTGTAAATACCATCTACACGAGTACCTTTCAGCATAACGTCTGCTTCGATTTCTATGCCTCTAAGTGAAGAACCGGTGTCAGTAGTAAAGAAAGGATTTCCCGTTCCAGCGGACATAATGACTACTTCGCCGTTCTCCATACATTCGATAGCTTTCCATTTACTGTAGAATTCACCGATAGGTTCCATCCGGACTGCTGTCAACACACGTGCCTTTACACCGGTAGCCACAAGAGCAGAACTTAGAGCGAGACTGTTGATTACAGTAGCCAACATTCCCATTTGGTCTCCTTTCACGCGGTCGAAACCTTTATTGGCTCCGCTTAGTCCGCGAAATATATTGCCTCCTCCGATAACGATACCGATCTGTACCCCTTGTTCGTGGATTTCTTTGATTTGTTCAGCATATTCTGCCAGTCTTTTTTCATCAATGCCATATTGCTTTTCGCCCATTAAGCTCTCTCCACTAAGCTTTAGTAAGATTCTTTTATACTTTGCCATACCTTTTGCTTTTTATTGTTTGCCGCAAATATAGAGATAATTTATCGGATAGCCTCACCGGGATACGATTACTTTTTTCATTATTTGTCTTCCCAAAGGGGTTTGTATAATTCCCCGCAATGAAAGATAAACGAGAAAAGCCAGCCACAGGGCATGATTTCCTAAAAGGGGATGGAAAGCGTAATAGACTCCAAAGAAGCTGGCAGAGGCAACTAACATGGAGTAAAGCATTTGTCGGGTAGCAGTGGCACCGATGAAAATGCCATCCCATAAGAAAGCGGAGAAACCGGCTAACGGAATAATGAGTGCCCAGTAAAAATAAGTGTCTGAAGCGCTGATTACTGAAGTGTCATTGGTTAGTAATCCTAGGAATTCTTTTCCGCCAGCTGCATAGAGAATTGTGAATACCAGTGAAAGACCGAACCCCCAATAGAAAAGGTGATGTACTGTGTTACGTAAGCCTGTTTGGTTTTTGGCACCAATGTAACGGCCGGCCAGTGCTTCACCGGCATAAGCGAATCCGTCCATAATGTACGAAAACAAGGTAAATAATTGCATGAGTAAGGTGTTCACGGCTAATACGATTTCTCCTTGGGCGGCTCCTGCAGAGGTAAAAAACATAGTGACTATAACAAGGCAGAGGGTGCGGAAGAATATGTCCCGGTTGACTTGAAAGAAACGGTACATGGCTTGTTTCTGTATGATTTCTTTCCATACGATTCGTTTTTTAAGCGCACTATAGTAACGCATGTATAGCAGAATAGCCATGAAGAAACCTGCATATTGGGCAATTAAAGTCCCTGTTGCCACTCCTGCCACTTTCATGTCCAATAAGTAGACAAAACATAGACTGGCTACAATGTTGACAATATTTTGAGTAATAGCGATATGCATGGGAAAACGTGAATTCTGCATCCCGATAAACCAGCCGGCGAATCCATAAAGCCCTAATGTGGCTGGGGCTCCCCAGATACAGATATAGAAATAGGTTGTTGCCAATTGCTTGACCTCCGGTGTGGTTTGTATCAGTGTAAATGCCAGTTTCAGAATAGGGTATTGGAGTATCAACAGGCAAAGTGCTATAAATAATCCTACTCCAACAGAACGTAGCAGTAACCGGGTGATTTCGTTTAAATCATGTTGACCGTACGCTTGTGAAGTCATTCCGCTTGTTCCCATGCGTAGGAATCCAAAAATCCAGTAGATAATGTTGAATAACATTCCCCCTACTGCAATGGCTCCAATGTACGCCGGAGAACCGAGATGTCCTACGATCGTGACATCGATAAGTCCCAGTAGCGGAACGGTAATATTCGATATAATCGATGGGATGGCTATCTGTAATATTCGTCTGTTTACGGAGGATTTTTTTTTATCTGTCATTGTATAAAAACACTTTTATCAATTTGATTGTTCTTTTCGCGAACAAAGGTACATTTTTTATTTTTTTATTGTATCTTTGTGTGTCACGAACTAAATAGCAATCAGATGGATTATGAGGACCTTAACTATTTTTCTTATCTCTTTATTTTCATTGCCGCTGGTGCTGAATGCGCAGTCGGTTGATGAGATGTTACAAAAAGTGTCTGCTGCCATTGAGGCAGGGCAGAATGGGCAGGCTGTGAGCTATTTCCGGCAGACTATCGCTCTGAATATAGACCGTACGGAAATGTATTATTGGACGAATGTAGACAAGAACAGTGAAATTAGCTCCAAACTGGCTACAGAATTAGCGCTTGCCTATAAAAAGAATCGGAATTACGATAAAGCCTATTTATTTTACAAGGAATTACTGCAAAAGACTCCTAATAATGTAGATTGTTTGGAAGCTTGCGCAGAAATGCAGGTATGTCGTGGGCAGGAGAAAGATGCTTTGCGTATGTACGAAAAAATATTGCAACTTGAGGCGGATAATCTGGCGGCTAATATCTTTTTAGGAAACTATTATTATTTGACAGCAGAACAGGAGAAGAAAAAGTTGGAGATGGATTATAAAAAACTTTCTTCTCCCACTAAAATGCAGTATGCCCGCTACCGGGATGGATTATCGAAGTTGTTCACTACCCGGTATGAGAAAGCGCGTAACTCTTTGCAGAAAGTGATTCTGCGTTTTCCATCAACAGAAGCTCAAAAGACATTGGATAAGATATTGAGGATAGAAAAAGAGGTGAATCGCTAAGCGGTTCACCTCTTTTCAATTATATTCAATTTGTTATTTTATAGTTCGTATTGGTAAATCCAAAGGCCCTTCATTAAGCGCTCGGGTATCAATGTCTCCTTTCTTCGGTCCGGGTATCAGAGGACTATAGGATAAGACATGTCTGATACGTTCACGTTGATTTTGAGTGAATTGGTTTGAATAACTAATAGCATAATCCATGATATTATAAGAGATAAACTCTATACCATCACATCCTGTTCGTTTTACCAAATTTTTAAATGTGTATTTTTCTCTCTCATTCTCATATATGTAATCACATTTGCTATCATACTCTTGTTTATTATAGCTTTTGGTATCTTTGCAATAATCCGTATCTTCACACGTGCCATTATCGGTTTCGGCAAAGACATGATGTAGTCCCAGGTAATGTCCTAATTCATGAGCTAGCGTGACAGCAATGTCTGCTGTACTATATTCTGTTGGAGTAGACTCTTCATTAATATATAGGCTATTAATGGAGACAGATAGTGGGAATTGTAAATTTGCTAATGTTAGATGAGAGTAGTCTGTTTCACCAAGCCCTTCTAAATAATGCTTGCCTGTAGTAGAAAAAGGAATATGAGAGATACCTAATGTTACTGAATTTGAATTCGGTTCAGTTGTAAAATTATAAACCATAATGTTGATATATGAGTTTGGATCCCATAAGTATTTTACATATTTTCCCGAATTATCCTTCATAAAAGCTTCACAATCGATAGGGTATGACTCTGGCCATTGGATATATTCTACGCCAGGATTGGGTAATGTTTCTCCATTTTTATCTGTTGTTGCCAATGTAAAAGTAAGATTCATGTCTACACTGTTATTCTTGCTTTTATACAGACTGTTCACTTTGTCTAGTATATGGGATAAACGGCTTGAATTTACTTTTTGTAGAGAATTCTCATCTTCTTTATACAATACATGAAAGATTACAGGGAGTTCATAATGGTATTCTTCAGCCGTATTGGTAGAGCCATTTTGAATGATTTGAACAGTTTTGCTAACCTTATGACTTATGATAGTGACAGTTGCTGTTCTGGATTTGGATTCCAGATTTGCATTAATAGATAAGATTAACTTTCCATCGTTTTCTCCTTTTTGTGTATTGGGAATGCACCATTGTTTATTACTTGTAACAGTCCATGAGGAACTACAAGTAATATCTATCGTTAATGATTCACCGCTTGCGCTGATGTTATCAAACTTCGATTCTGATATATGCAATGTTGCAGAATCTGAATCATCGCATCCTATTAATATCCATAACAATGGAAGGAGGAAAATTAATTTTGTTTTCATAAATGAAAGAGTTTTATATAAAAACGCACGTTTCAAAGATAATGTTTTGATCTGGAATAGAATAGCTTATTTCAGTAAATATTCTACTTCCTTAAACATATACCCTCTTTTAATCAGCTTCTCATCTTCTAATATCAACTTTCCTTCAGGTTCTACACAAACGATTCGTGCAAGAAATTCTCCATTGGCATCTTTATATCGATGCATCCCTTCCCTTCTGAAAAGAGATTTTTCATATTGACAGGCTATTGATGTCGTATCGCCTTTTTTGAGCAAGCTATAATAAGATTGGATACGCAGCATGATATTTTTCAGTATTTCAAATAGATCATGCTCTTCTTCTGTGATTTGTAGCAGTGAAACGGGGTTAGGAGCAGAACTGTGAAATATCTCTTGATTAATATTGATTCCGATTCCTATAATGCTCTGACTGATATTCCGCCCCATCAGATCGTTTTCTATCAACATCCCACATATTTTTTTTTCTTTCCAATAAATATCATTCGGCCATTTGATAGAAATGTCGGTGGTATAGGTATCCAATTCTTCTTTAATAGCTAAAGATATAATCTGTGAAATAAGAAACTGACGTCGTGCTTCCAAAAACTCGGGGAAGATAACGGTGCTGAAAAGAAGATTCTTGCCAGGAGCTGATTCCCACGAATTTCCACGCTGTCCCCGACCGGAAGTCTGAAAATCGGCGACAACGACAGTTAATTCCTCCACCTTCTGTTCAGAACAGAGAGATTGCAGATAATTGTTGGTCGAGTTCGTCTCGTTGATATGAATCAATGGAACCGGGAATGTATCAGGGGAGGGCATCATATTCTGCGCGTAACTTTTTAGTAAATTTTTTGATTACCTCATCATAAGAGTGGTCAATAAGCTCTTTCATCAATTTATCATCTACGTCACTGTCAAAGCGGACACTATTCCAGTACTTTTTATTAAAATGATAAGCCCCTTCAATTCCCGAATAATGTTCACGCAATTCGATTGCTTTTTCCGGATCACATTTTAGTGCGATGTGATTAGCTTCTTCCAGGTCAATGAGAGCAAACATCTTGTTCATTACCTTTACAACCAGTGATACATCATCGAAAGGAAAAGATTCGGTGACTCCTTTCTTGTTCAAGCAGTATTCTCTGACAGTTTCTACATTCATAATGAATTAATAATTATAGTATGTTTTCATAATTGGTTATATCATAAATTAAAGCGCAGATTGCACGAATTTCACGGCTTTTATAATGATGAATATCTAAATCCACAGCTTTCTTTAATATAAAGGAGGATAAAACGCTTCCTCTATGTGTTCAACCTTGAAATTCCCGTCGTTGCCTACTACAGTGATGATATCGAAGCGTACAGGAGTGTCAATCTGAAACAATCTGATATAGGCATCTGCTGCACGTACTGTACGTTTTATTTTGGGTAAATCTACAGCATCTTCCGGGGCTGCAAACAGAGTGTCACTGCGCGTCTTCACTTCTACTACAATTAGTTCATTGTCTTTTGCAGCTACAATGTCCAGTTCGAAATGTCCTCTTCTCCAATTCCGGTCACGAATAAGATAACCTTTCTGCTCAAGATAAGCTACGGCGGCATTTTCTCCGGATTTTCCTAAATCATTATGTTCAGCCATCTTTTTTTGCAAATTTACTGCTTTTATTCTTTGTTTTTACAGAAGTAAAAGTAATTTTGCAGAAGATATGAGAAAAAGGAGTAAGAAGTGCCTGAAAATGCATGTCGAATGTACCAAAAGGGAACGACGGATGAGCATTTTATTGAGCGACGAAGAACAGCTGATTGTAGATCGTTATCTTGAGAAATATAAGATAACGAACAAGTCACGTTGGCTTCGTGAAACAATTCTCATGTTTATCCATAAGAATATGGAAGAAGATTATCCCACCCTTTTTGGTGAACATGATATGAGACGATAGTTGAAAATTAAAAATTAAAGAGGGGAATGCTGGACGATATTTACTTCATGAAACAAGCCTTGATAGAGGCAGGTAAGGCTGCCGAGCGAGGAGAAGTTCCCGTTGGAGCTGTCGTGGTTTGTAAAGAGCGGATTATTGCGCGTGCCCATAATCTCACAGAAACATTGAATGATGTAACGGCTCATGCTGAGATGCAGGCTATTACAGCTGCTGCCAACGTGCTTGGTGGTAAGTATTTGAACGAATGTACCCTGTATGTCACCGTTGAGCCTTGCGTGATGTGCGCAGGGGCTATTGCTTGGGCACAAACAAGCAAGCTTGTGTTTGGTGCCGAAGATGAAAAACGCGGCTATCAGAAATATGCCGGTTCGGCTCTACATCCTAAAACAGTGGTTGTAAAAGGGATAATGGCTGACGAATGCGCTGCACTAATGAAAGAGTTTTTTGCAGCGAAACGGAAATGAAAGCAGTGTAATGGCTATTTGATTTCCTCAAAATCTACATATTCGCCATCATCCTGGGTGAATATTTTTTTATGTCTTTTCTCCGGAACATTCTCGGAATATATTTCTTCTTCATCATCATTTGAACGGCGATTCGTTTGGTTATAGCTTTGTTGGCTTGTACGTCCTGATTCCGTCTGTTTCGGGCGGGATGAAGAAGAACTACGTCCTAATCCGAAAATCGTTCTTAATATGAAGCCGACAATAGAAAGGCCAAATACGAAAATGGCAATGATAAAAATGAGTATGAATAAAAGTATATGCATCGGACTATGATTTTTATGTTGTTACTTTGATAAAACTCATAGTACAACAAACGTGCCAAGAGATTGTTTATTTACTTTTTCTTGTAAAAAGTGAAAGTAAAATATACCATACAATAATGGCGGCAAAACTGCTAATTCCAAGAAGTAGAAGAAGAGGAATGCAGATAATCAGGAATATAAAACTGATTTTGTTGTCATTCCATGACAGGTTTTTAAATTTCAAAGAAAACATCGGTATTTCTGATACCAGTAGTCCGGAAAACAGACAGACAAGTATAAGAAGGTAGACAGGATGGCAGTTGTCTGATATCAGGAAGTCATGTGCCCCTGCCACTAATGAGCCCCAAAACAGAGCATTGGCTGGTACTGGGAGTCCGACAAAAGAGCTGGTCTGCCGTGTGTCATTGTTGAATTTAGCCAGGCGCAAGGCAGAAAAAACAGAAATCAAGAATGCCAAATAGGGTAGATAAGGAGCGATGAACTCCATATTTGCCGGATAGTACATTTCTTTGAACAAGGAGAATACGATCAGTGAGGGAGCAACTCCGAAGCTGACATCATCTGCCAATGAATCCAGGTCTTTTCCGATAATGGAATGTGCATTAAGTGCACGAGCCAACAATCCGTCAAAGAAATCAAAAATAGAACTTAAAGCGATGAAAAGTAGAGCCAGTTCATATTTTGCTTCAAAAGCCATGACGCAAGCAATACAACCGGAGAAAAGGTTCAGGCAGGTTACGGTATTCGGAATACTATTTTTAATAACGTTTGTCATTGTGACAGAATTATTTAAGTTTGGCGATAACCGTTTGGTTACCGGTCGTTAATTGTCCCATTTTGACACAAATCTCCGTGCCAATGGGTAAATACACATCCACGCGGGAACCGAATTTGATAAATCCCATGTGTTCGTCAATATAACATTCTTCTCCTACTTCAGCGTAGGTGACAATACGGCGTGCCACTGCTCCGGCGATTTGCCGGGTGAGTATTTCCACTCCTTCCGGAGTTTCGATCACTACCGTAGAACGTTCGTTTTCTGTGCTGGCTTTCGGCAGCCATGCTTTCATAAAATTGCCATTATGATGCGCTACCTTTTTAATAGTACCATCTACCGGATACCAGTTGGCATGTACATTCACGATGCTCATAAAAATAGATACCATTAAGCGGCGGTCATGGAAATATTCGTTTTCATCCACTTCTTCGATGACGACGATTTTTCCATCGGCGGGTGCTACGACAATCTTTTCAGTGTCCTGCCCGAAGAGACGGATCGGACATCGAAAGAAATTCACCATCAGCAGATAGACTGCTATACTCGCTACTGCTACCACATAAAAAGGTATTTTGCAATCGATTCCCCAATAAAGAGCTGCATTAATCAATAGCAATAGCAAAAAGCTTGCCCATAATATATGTGTTCCTTCGCGGTGAATACGTATTTTCTTCAATTTCTTTAGTCGGCCCATGAATGCTGTTTAATGATATTGTCTGCAAAAATATACTTAATTTAAAAAATCAGCAAGTAAATGAGCATAGAAATGCGAATGTTGATAACTTTTTGAGGATTATTTTTGTTTATAACCCAAGAGGTAGTAATTTTATGCCTTCAAATTAACTACTTATCATTATGCAGGATTTCGTTCATTTACATGTCCATACTCAATATTCTCTGTTGGATGGTCAGGCTAGTGTAGCTCGTCTGGTCGATAAAGCCATGCAAAATGGGATGAAGGGTATTGCCGTGACCGATCATGGAAATATGTTCGGTATTAAGGAATTTACGAACTACGTTAATAAAAAGAACAGCGGTCCGAAAGGTGAAGTCAAAGACCTGAAGAAGCGAATTGCAGGAATTGAGGCCGGCACAATAGAGTGCGCGGATAAAGAAGCGGAGATTGCTGCCTGCAAAGCTAAGATAGTGGAAGCGGAAAACAAGCTTTTCAAACCTGTCATCGGTTGTGAAATGTATGTTGCGCGCCGCACTATGGACTTAAAAGAAGGTAAGCCCGACCAAAGTGGTTATCACTTGATTGTATTGGCTAAGAATGAAAAAGGTTATCATAATCTTATTAAATTAGTATCGCACGCATGGACACGCGGATATTATATGCGCCCGCGTACTGATCGTAGCGAACTGGAAAAATATCACGAAGGACTTATTGTTTGTTCGGCCTGTCTCGGTGGTGAAGTGCCGAAGCGGATTACTGCCGGGCAATTTGCAGAAGCCGAAGAAGCCATACAATGGTATAAGAACCTGTTTGGGGATGATTATTATCTGGAGATGCAGCGTCATAAAGCGACTGTTCCCCGTGCTAATCACGAATGTTATCCGTTGCAGGTAAATGTGAACAAATATCTGATTGAATATGCTAAGAAGTTCAATGTCAAACTAATTTGTACGAATGATGTTCACTTTGTAGATGAAGAGAATGCGGAAGCGCACGACCGTTTGATCTGTTTGAGTACCGGTAAGGATTTGGATGATCCTAGCCGTATGCTTTATACCAAACAGGAATGGATGAAAACACGCGAAGAGATGAACGAACTCTTTGCCGACGTTCCCGAAGCGTTGAGCAATACGCTGGAGATTCTTGACAAGGTAGAATATTACTCCATCGACCATGCACCTATCATGCCTACTTTTGCTATTCCCGAAGATTTTGGGACGGAAGAAGGCTATCGGGCGAAGTTTACGGAAAAAGACCTGTTTGATGAGTTTACTCAAGATGAGCACGGTAATGTGGTATTGAGTGAAGAGGATGCGAAAGCAAAAATCAAACGCTTGGGTGGCTATGATAAACTCTATCGTATTAAACTTGAAGGAGATTACTTGGCGAAACTAGCTTTTGACGGAGCTAAGAGAATTTATGGTGAACCTCTGTCGGAAGAAGTCAAAGAGCGAATGAACTTTGAACTGTATATCATGAAAACGATGGGTTTCCCAGGATACTTCTTGATTGTACAGGACTTTATCAATGCGGCACGTAAGGAATTGGGTGTGTCGGTCGGTCCGGGACGTGGTTCGGCTGCCGGTTCAGCGGTGGCCTATTGTCTGGGAATTACGAAAATCGACCCTATCCAGTACGATTTGCTGTTTGAGCGTTTCTTGAATCCGGACCGTATCTCCTTGCCCGATATCGATGTGGACTTTGATGATGACGGGCGTGGAGAGGTACTTCGTTGGGTAACGAATAAATATGGTCAGGAAAAAGTAGCTCATATCATCACTTATGGTACAATGGCTACCAAGTTAGCTATCAAGGATGTTGCCCGTGTGCAAAAGCTGCCTCTATCGGAGTCTGACCGATTGGCTAAATTAGTGCCGGATAAGATTCCTGATAAGAAACTGAACTTGCGGAATGCGATTGAATATGTTCCCGAACTACAAGCTGCGGAAGCATCATCCGATCCGTTGGTACGGGATACGATCAAGTACGCTAAGATGCTCGAAGGTAACGTACGTGGTACAGGTGTACATGCTTGTGGTACGATTATCTGTCGTGATGATATTACCGATTGGGTACCTGTCAGCACTGCTGATGATAAGGAAACGGGCGAAAAAATGCTTGTTACCCAGTATGAAGGTTCGGTGATTGAAGATACCGGATTGATTAAGATGGACTTCCTTGGTCTGAAAACTTTGTCTATTATCAAAGAGGCCGTTGAAAATATCCGTTTAAGCCGTAATGTTGAAGTAGATGTCGATGCGATAGACATCTGCGATCCGGCTACTTATAAATTATATAGTGACGGACGTACAATTGGTACATTCCAGTTTGAATCTGCTGGTATGCAGAAGTATCTGCGCGAATTGCAGCCTTCTACATTCGAAGATTTGATTGCCATGAATGCCCTTTATCGTCCGGGGCCGATGGATTATATACCTGATTTTATCGACCGTAAACATGGGCGTAAGCCGATTGAGTATGATATTCCGGTAATGGAGAAATACTTGAAGGATACGTATGGTATTACGGTTTATCAGGAACAGGTGATGCTTCTGTCGCGCTTATTGGCGGACTTTACCCGCGGTGAGTCTGATGCACTCCGTAAAGCGATGGGTAAGAAGCTGCGTGACAAGCTGGACCACATGAAACCTAAATTTATTGAAGGTGGACGAAAGAACGGGCATGACCCGAAAGTTCTTGAAAAAATCTGGACCGACTGGGAAAAGTTTGCGTCATACGCTTTCAATAAATCACATGCTACTTGTTATTCGTGGGTAGCTTACCAAACCGCTTATCTAAAAGCTAATTATCCTCCTGAATATATGGCTGCTGTGATGAGCCGAAGCTTGTCGAACATTACCGATATTACGAAACTGATGGACGAATGTAAGGCAATGGGTATTCAGACGCTGGGGCCGGATGTAAACGAAAGTAACCTGAAGTTTACAGTAAACCATGATGGTAATATCCGTTTTGGACTAGGGGCTGTCAAAGGTGTAGGTGAAGCTGCTGTCCATAGTATTATGGAGGAACGTAGTAAGAATGGTCCTTTCCTCGGTATATTCGACTTTGTGCAACGTGTCAACCTGAATGCCTGCAACAAGAAGAATATGGAGTGTCTGGCATTAGCCGGAGGGTTTGATAGTTTCCCGGAACTGAAGCGGGAGCAATACTTTGCTGTAAATTCTAAGGGTGAAGTATTTCTGGAAACATTGATGCGCTATGGTAACCGCTATCAGGCAGATAAGGCAGCTGCTTTCAACTCTTTGTTCGGTGGTGAAAACGTTATTGATGTTGCAACTCCTGAAATTCCTCAAGGTGTAGAACGTTGGAGTGATCTTGATCGCTTGAACCGCGAACGTGATTTGGTAGGTATTTATCTTTCCGCTCATCCGTTGGATGAATTCTCTATCGTGTTGGAACATGTCTGCAATACACGGATGGCGGATTTGGAAGATAAAGCTGCACTTGTTGGTCGTGAAATAACGATGGGAGGGATTGTGACTAGTGTTCGTCGCGGAGTCAGCAAGAATGGAAATCCGTATGGTATTGCTAAGATTGAAGATTATTCCGGTTCTACCGAAATCCCATTCTGGGGAAATGACTGGGTGACTTATCAGGGATATCTCAACGAAGGAACGTTCCTATATATTAAAGCCCGTTGCCAAGCGAAACAATGGCGACAGGATGAATTGGAAGTGAAAATCACTTCTATGGAACTTCTTCCCGACGTGAAAGAAGAACTGGTACAGAAGATCACGATTATCATTCCTCTGTCAGTCTTGAACTCGGCTTTGGTTACTGAGCTTGCCACTCTGACCAAAGAACATCCGGGAAATACGGAATTGTATTTTAAAGTGACGGATGATGCCGATATAAGTCACATGTCAATTGATTTGATTTCTCGTCCGATTAAGCTTTCGGTGGGGCGGGATTTAATAACATATTTAAAGGAACGTCCCGAACTGGGATTTCATATAAATTGATTATATTTGTGGCGAGAATAAGCTAACGAAATAACATTTAATAATTAATACTTAAAAAAATGGCTTTAGAAATTACAGACAGCAACTATAAAGAGGTTCTTGCAGAAGGAAAACCGGTTGTTGTAGATTTTTGGGCTCCTTGGTGTGGCCCATGCAAGATGGTGGCTCCTATCATTGAAGAATTGGCTGCGGAGTTTGAAGGACAAGTAATCATCGGTAAGTGCGATGTAGACGAAAATGGTGATATGGCTGCTGAATATGGTATCCGTAATATTCCTACTGTATTGTTTTTCAAGAACGGTGAAATAGTAGACAAACAGGTAGGTGCAGTTGGTAAACCGGTATTCGCAGAAAAGGTGAAGAAGCTTTTATAGTCGATAATACTTAATACTTATCACTTAATACTTAAAAAAATGGGACTGGAAGACGATTTTTTATTAGCAGATGCCGATGACGAAAAGACCATCGAGTTTATCAAAAACTATCTGCCTCAAGAACTGAAGGAAAAGTTCTCGGACGACGAATTGTATTATTTTCTCGATTTAATCGACGAGTATTACTCTGAAAGTGGCATTCTCGACGCTCAACCCGATGAAGATGGTTATGTCAACATTGATTTGGAAGAGGTTGTGGCTTACATTGTAAAAGAAGCCAAAAAGGATGAAGTAGGAGAATATGATCCTGAAGAAGTCCTCTTTGTGGTTCAGGGAGAGATGGAATACGGAAACTCTCTGGGACAAGTGGACTAAACGACGTCCGGTCTCATTGCAGATAAAATTAAGATAAGGGGTGTGCTCTGTGAGTATACCCCTTTTTTGTGCGGTGTTTTTTCTCAAACATTCTTATGCCTATGAGAAAAAGTTCTCACTGCGATGAGAAAAAATACTCATTGCAATGAGAATTAATTCTCACTATGGTGAGAATAATCCCTTGCCTGAATAGCCTGAAACAGCGTATTCTGGTTATATTTCCTCCAATGCATAATACTGATAATCGCGAAGTACAGTCTGAAGAAATTTTTCCTGATTACCGTCACGAGGAGTAACGGAAAGCAATTCCTGTACTTTCTTAGCAAGTGCCGTGACACGTCTTGCCCGGTCTTTCTCGCTGGATTCCAGTGTTCGGGTAATTACATTCACTTGTTCGAGTGATAAATCAGCCGATTGTGGATATACCGGATGATAATTCTGGGTAAGATAATCGAATTCATCCAAGCTAACATGAATCTTACGGTAGTTTTTCTCTTTAATCACCATCGTACCGGCAGCAAGATCTCCTAGCCGTTGATTATTTTTATTCAATAAAATGACCAGAAGTCCAAGGCCACTTGTGATGGGACCATCAATTGGGAAAAGAAGCCATCGTAACAGATAAGAGCCGATGCTTGGAGTAGAACCGTCTACTTTTACGACACGGATATTGATGAGTTTTTTGCCAAAGCTCTGTCCGTGATTGAACATCTCGCAAAGAAAAGAATAACCGAGAATCGGTAAATAAACGACGCACAGAAAAAAGAATAAACTGAATCCTGATGGTAAACTTAATTTAGACAAGAGCGTAATAGTGGACAAGATGTAAAGCCCGATCAGAAAATAATCGATGATTAAAGCCATCAGTCGTTCGCCGATACTGGCGGGCGTTTGGCTGATACGAACGAATTGTCCGGTTATTATCGTAGATTCTGCCATTTCAGGTTAAACATTTTTAGGATTCCGTTGCAAATATATCATAATTCTCTTATTTTTGCTTCCGGTTTCGGACAAAACTTATCTGAAATCGATTGAAAAGCATGAAAGAAGTAACGTTTATTCGTCGGAACATTGAAAAATGGAAGGAGACAGAGAAAGTTGTGGAGCGGGCGGCAAGCCTGTCCCCTGACCAACTTGCCGATGCATATACGGACTTGACGGCTGACTTGGCATTTGCCCAAACACATTTCCCAACTTCCCGTATTACTATTTATCTGAATAATCTGGCTTCAGCGTTGCACAACGAAATCTACCGTAATAAACGCGAGAAGTGGACACGGATTATTACCTTTTGGACACAGGAAGTGCCACGAAACATGCACGATGCACGTCGCGAATTATTGACCTCCTTTTTGATTTTTGTTGCCAGCGCATTAATCGGCGTATTATCAGCAGCGAATGACCCGGATTTTGTCCGGCTGATATTGGGAAACGGTTATGTGGATATGACACTCGACAATATTGCCAATGGTGAGCCGATGGCCGTATATAATGGTTCTTCCGAAGTACCGATGTTCTTGGGCATTACACTTAATAACGTGATGGTCTCTTTCAACTGCTTTGCAATGGGATTGCTGACTAGTTTTGGAACAGGGTATATGCTTCTCTCCAATGGTATCATGGTAGGAGCTTTTCAAACATTCTTTTATCAACACGATTTGTTGTGGGAATCCAGTCTTGCCATCTGGTTGCACGGAACGCTTGAGATTTGGGCGATTATCGTGGCCGGTGCCGCCGGATTGGCTTTAGGCAACGGCTGGCTGTTTCCCGGCACCTATTCCCGACTGGAATCTTTCAGAAGAGGAGCGAAGCGAGGCTTGAAAATAGTGATCGGCACTGTTCCAGTGTTCATTATGGCAGGCTTTATAGAAGGTTTTCTTACCCGCCACACAGAGCTTCCCGATGTGTTGAGGCTTGGCGTGATATTCACTTCTCTGGCATTTATTATATTCTACTATATTTATTTACCAAATAGAAAAAAACATGGAATCACAGAAACCTAAGATTGCGATGTACGTGAAACGTCCTTTCGGTGAGAAGTTGAACGCTTCTTTTGATTTTATAAAAGAGAATTGGAAACAATTGTTTAAGTATTCAACTTATCTGATACTCCCTATATGCTTAATTCAAGCCGCAAACTTTAGCGGTTTAATGGGAAGTATGACAGATCTTACTGCCATGCAGGCATCCGGAGGAATAAGTGATAATCCTTTAGCTGCTCTGGGACCTTCATTCGCACTGAATTATGCAGGAGTTATCTTTTTTTCATGTCTGGGAGCTTTGCTGATGACTTCTTTGGTTTATGCGATGGTGCGATTGTATAATGAACGGGAAGAACGTCTGAACGGGATTGTATTCGGCGATATTAAATCGTTGTTGCTCCGCAATATTAAAAGACTCTTTTTGATGGGGATTGCCTGCAGCTTTTTATTCATCTTTGCTGTGGTCATTGTTGTCTTGTTGGCTGTGTTAACACCTTTCACACTCATTCTGACCATCCCGCTTTTATTCGCATTTATGGTTCCTTTGGCATTAATGGCTCCCATCTACTTATTTGAAGATATTTCATTGGGTGAGGCATTTGCAAAAACATTCCGGTTGGGATTTGCAACCTGGGGCGGCGTCTTTCTGGTTTTAATGGTGATGGGACTTATTGCCAGTGTATTACAAGGAATCGTTTCTATACCCTGGTATGTGATCTATATTGTAAAAATGGTCTTCACTATGAGTGACGGAGGTGCAACCTCTTCATCAGTCGGACTGAACTTTGCGCAATATTTGTTCTCTATCCTGATGCTGTATGGTTCTTACTTGTCGGCTATATTCAGTATCGTCGGTCTGGTTTATCAGTATGGTCATGCATCGGAAGTGGTGGACAGCATAACGGTAGAAAGTGATATTGATAATTTTGATAAACTCTAAAGAAAAACTCCACTAGATGAATCTCACTTCTCCGGCTGATACACTAGTTTGTGATACGGTGCAGATTGCCCTCTGGCAGTCTGATCCGGCATACAACTATAACCGTGAACTGATTACTCCGGAGATGAATGTCTTTGAGTGGATCAGTCGGCAGTTTGGGGAGTTGTTGCGCAAAATATTCGGCAGCCATTTTGCTGAAGAGTATTCAGGGCTTATCCTGGTATGTATTGCCATTCTTCTTTTGTTGCTGATTGTTTGGTTTGTCTATCGGAAACGCCCGGAATTGTTTATGGTCTCGCATAAAAATGCGTTGCCTTATACAGTTGAAGAAGACACCATTTACGGAGTAGATTTTCCGGGAGGGATTGCGGAAGCGCTTTCCCGTCAGAATTACCGGGAAGCAGTACGTTTGCTTTATCTGCAAACTTTGAAACAACTTAGTGACGCAGAACGTATTGACTGGCAACTTTATAAAACGCCTACCCAGTATATCAATGAAGTCCGGCTACCGGCTTTCAGGCAACTGACCAATCATTTCCTGCGGGTACGTTATGGCAACTTTGAGGCGACGGAAGAACTCTTCCGGATAATGCAGACCTTGCAGGAAGAAATAGAGAAAGGAGGCGTCTCATGAAAGGAAGTCGCTGGTTCATTGTCTTTATTGTCGCTTTTCTATTCATCATGTTTGCAATAGAATGTCATTTGCCGAAGAATTTTGTGTGGAAGCCCACTTTCGGACATCATGATGAGCAACCTTTCGGATGTGCAGTATTCGATAGTGTATTGTCTTCTTCTTTGCCACAGGGCTACACTTTTTCGAGGAAAAGTCTTTATCAATTGGAGCAGGAAGATACGACGCAACGCAGAGGTATATTGGTTATCTCTGATAATTTGCGATTGTCGGACGTCGATGTAAACGCTCTGTTGAAAATGGCGGAACGCGGAGATAAGATCATGTTGGTGAGTACCTTGTTCGGCAGATATTTGGAAGATACCTTGCAGTTCAGGTCTTACTATTCTTACTTCAGTCCGATGGCTTTGAAGAAATATGCAACTTCATTTATGAAAAAGGATAGCTTGCATTGGATAGGAGATTCGACGGTTTATCCCCGTCAGACTTTCTATTTTTATCCCCAGTTGTGCTCCTCTTATTTTGGGGGAGATTCACTTCCGGAAAGGGTGTTGGCACAAAGAGTTTTTGAGTCGAATGAGTTCCGGTATGAAACAGAGGCGGACTCGTTGACAACGGATAGTCTTGTTTATATGCCTGTAGCGATGTCCCGTCGGTGGGGGAAAGGAGAAGTTATTTTAGTTTCCACTCCTTTGATTTTTACCAATTACGGAATGTTGGACGGCAAAAATGCAACCTATATCTTCCGTTTGTTGTCGCAGATGGGGAAGCTTCCCATCGTTCGCACGGAGGGGTACATGAAAGAAACTGCACAGGTGCAGCAATCACCTTTCCGTTATTTTCTGGCACATGAACCGCTTCGTTGGGCTTTGTATCTGACGATGATTACCATCATACTCTTTATGATATTCACAGCGAAGAGGCGGCAACGGGTGATCCCTGTTATTCACGAGCCGGCGAATAAATCTCTTGAATTTACCGAACTGATAGGCACGCTTTACTTTCAGAAGAAAGACCATGCGGATTTAGTTCGCAAGAAGTTTTCCTATTTGGCCGAAGAACTGCGGAGAGAGATTCAGGTGGATATTGAGGAAGTGGCCGACGATGAACGCTCTTTCCACCGGATTGCCCGGAAAACCGGAATGGATGCCGGAGAGATTGCTAAATTTATCCGCGAAGTCAGACCCGTGATTTACGGAGGACGTGTTATTGATGCGGAGCAGATGAAGGTATATATCGATAAAATGAATGAAATAATCAATCATATCTAAAGAAGAAATTTATGGAAGAGAATACAGAACAGCGAGTAGATTTAACTCTCTTTTCCGAGAAGATACAAGAGTTGAAAGACCGGATTGCTTCCGTCATAGTTGGGCAGGAGCAGACAGTCGATTTGATACTGACAGCGATTTTGGCGAATGGACACGTATTGATAGAAGGTGTTCCGGGAGTTGCGAAGACACTGTTGGCCCGCTTGACAGCTCGTCTGATTGATGCAGACTTCAGTCGTGTCCAGTTCACTCCGGACTTAATGCCGAGTGACGTATTAGGTACGACTGTGTTTAATATGAAAACCAATGGTTTTGATTTTCATCAGGGACCGATTTTTGCGGATATTGTATTGGTCGATGAAATCAACCGTGCTCCTGCCAAGACACAGGCTGCCTTGTTTGAGGTAATGGAAGAGCGCCAGATCAGTATTGATGGAACGACTCACCGGATGGGAGATCTTTATACGATTTTGGCTACCCAGAATCCGGTAGAGCAGGAGGGAACATACAAACTTCCCGAAGCACAGCTCGACCGTTTTCTGATGAAGATAACGATGGATTATCCTTCATTGGAAGAGGAAGTGAATATCTTGGAACGTCATCATACCAATGCCGCATTGGTGAAGTTGGACGACATCACTCCTGCTATTACCAAAGAAGAACTGTTGTCGCTTCGTGCTTTCATGAATCAGGTATTTGTAGACCGCACGTTGCTCCAATATATCGCATTGATTGTACAGCAGACCCGTACCAGCAAAGCTGTATATTTGGGAGCTTCTCCACGTGCATCTGTAGCCATGCTGCAATCGTCGAAAGCGTATGCTCTTTTGCAGGGACGTGATTTTGTGACACCGGAAGATATCAAGTTTGTAGCTCCTTATGTACTTCAGCACCGTCTGATCCTGACTGCGGAAGCTGAAATGGAAGGCTATTCTCCAGTGAAAGTGACGCAACGCTTAATTGATAAAGTGGAAGTACCAAAATGAAAAGATTTATGATTTATGAATTCTGATTTATGATTTGGGCTGCGCGTTGGATGTCTGACTCTATTCATAACATAAATCGAAGAAATCATAAATCGTAAATTATAAACTGTACGTAAATTGTACGTAAATTGTAAGTTGAAGAAATCGTAAACCCAAGAAATTATAAATCATAAATCATAATTCATAAATCATAAATCATTTGTTTCTGACTCGTCGTTTCTATATTGCCCTTGTCATAGTTATCCTGTTGTTGGGTAGCGGATATGTTTTTGCTCCGTTCTTTGTTATCGGGCAGTGGGCACTCTTTGTCTTGCTTTTGGTGGTACTGGCAGACGTATATTCTCTTTATCGTATTCGTGGAATCCATGCTTTCCGCCAGTGTGCCGACCGTTTCTCTAATGGCGACGAAAATGAAGTAAGTATTCGGGTAGAAAGTAGTTATCCGCATCCTGTATCTTTAGAAATCATAGATGAGATCCCTTTTATCTTTCAGAAACGTGATGTCGACTTTCAGGTGAAGCTTGGAGCAAACGAGGGAAAAACAGTTACCTATCGTCTTCGACCTACTCATCGTGGTGTTTACTCTTTCGGTCATATTAGAGTTTTTGTGACCGGAAAAATCGGCTTTATATCCCGGCGCTATACTTGTGCAGAACCTTTGGATATCAAAGTGTACCCGTCATATCTGATGCTCCATCAATATGAATTGTTGGCAATAAGTGATAATCTGACAGAACTGGGAATAAAACGTATTCGCCGGGTTGGGCATCATACGGAGTTTGAGCAGATTAAAGAGTATGTAAAGGGGGATGATTACCGTACGATTAACTGGAAAGCAAGTGCCCGTCGGCATGAACTTATGGTGAATGTGTATCAGGACGAACGCTCACAGCAGATTTATAATGTGATCGATAAAGGTAGAGTGATGCAGCAAGCTTTCTGTGGAATGACCTTGCTGGATTATGCAATTAATGCTTCGCTGGTGCTTTCGTATGTTGCCATGCGGAAAGAAGATAAAGCCGGATTAGTGACTTTCGATGAACACTTCGATACTTTTGTGCCTGCTTCCAAGCAATCGGGATATATGCAGACATTGCTGGAAAGTCTTTATAGCCAGCAGACCACTTTTGGGGAGACAGACTTCTCGGCTCTTTGCGTTCATTTGAACAAACATGTCAGTAAACGTAGCCTGCTGGTACTATATACTAACTTCTCGAGCATAGGAGGAATGAACCGTCAATTATCTTACCTGAAACAACTAAACCGCCAGCACCGTTTGCTCGTAGTCTTTTTTGAAGATGTCGATTTGAAGGAATATATCGCCCAACCGGCAAAAGATACGGAAGGGTATTATCGGCACGTGATTGCAGAAAAGTTCGCTTACGAGAAGCGGCTGATTGTATCTACTTTGAAACAACATGGCATCTATTCTTTATTAACTACACCGGAGAATCTTTCAATTGATGTGATTAATAAGTATCTGGAGATGAAGTCACGACAGTTGCTTTAGACATAAGAACAAAAGAACATATTTTTGTAGTCTTTTGTACTTATGTTCTTTTGTCTAAAAAAAATGTGTCAAAGAGTGATGGCTTTCCGTGTTTCCACAAAGAAGAATATAGCCATTCCAATGATGATAATTCCCAGTATCCCATAGAAGAGTCTTGCCCGGTTGCGTCCTACATTCCGGACAATGGTTTGTGCGTTGCGCGTTGTAAAGAACCAGTCCCAGTTCAGCAATGACGCCAGCAGGGAGACGATTCCTGCTAGCGCAAAGATTCCTTGTACGATATATTGTCCGGTCATAGTCTGATTACTCTATTTCCGTCTTCCAGTTCTTCAATCGTTACTTTTACGGCATTTCCCGGAAGTAATTCTTCTACCAGTTCCGGCCATTCGATAAAGCAGAGAGCGCCACTGTAGAAATAGTCTTCGTAGCCCATGTCATACACTTCGCTTAGTTTCTTGATGCGGTAAAAATCGAAGTGATAGATTAACTCTCCGGTTTCGTCCGAACGGTATTCGTTGACAATGGCAAAAGTAGGAGAAGTGATAACATCCGTTACGCCCAATTCTTCGCAGAGCGCTTTGACAAATGTCGTTTTGCCGGCACCCATCTTTCCGTATAAAGCAAATACAGTGTTGTCGCCCATAGCAGCGATAAATTCACGGGCTGCTTCATAGATACTTTCCAGTGATTGAATTTTGATTTCCATATACTATCTATTATTATGACTTTTTCTTGCAACAACTCTTTCCGATTTTACAAACAGCGTAAATCAGGATAGAGAAGAATATGATGGAAGCTCCCGAAGGGACTTTCCAGTGATAAGAAATAAATAATCCACCCAGGCAGCCCAAGAAACCGATGCCGATTGATAACCAGATAATCTTCTTGAAACTATAAGTGAACAAGTTGGCTGTCATCTGTGGAATGGTGAGAAGAGAAATGGCCAGTACGATGCCTACCATACGCAGGCAGGCTACAATTGTCAGCGCAATGAACATCATCAACACATATTCGAATATCTCTACCGGAATCTTTTGCGAACGTGCAAATTCACGGTCAAAAGCAATATATACGATAGGGCGGATAAACAGATAAAAGAATCCGGTCAGTATTAGTGCCAATATGCCGAGCATCCATAAATCGATTTGGTTGATGGTCAGGATATTGCCAAAGAGGTAAGCCGATAAGTCAGGCGCAAATCCCGGCGACAGGAAGCTGAACATAATTCCGAGTGCCATCCCTAACGTCCAGAATACTGCAATGGCAGAATCTTCGCGCATATCTTTCCGTCTGCTAAGCCACTCGACACCAAAAGCCGATAATACCGAGAATACGGCTGCCGAGAGTATCGGGGAAATTCCGGCAAACAATCCTAACCCGACCCCTCCGAAAGAAGCATGGGTGATTCCTCCGCTGATAAATACCAGGCGGCGGGTTACGATATATGTACCGATAATCCCACAGGCAATGCTTGCCAGCAGACTTCCCAATAGGGCGTGTTGAAAGAATGTATATTGTAGTAAATTCATCACCTCTCATCTGCTTTTTTTACTTCTACGTTTCTTCTTTCTCCGATAATCAGAAAAACTTCGTCTTTGAGATCATCCGGTAATTCAATGCCACGGAGCTGAAGGCTACGTATCCATCCGGCCACTTCTACATCCAGTGTCGTATACAATACATCCCGAAACATTTCTGTTTCTTCTTCTGTATACGCATCTCCTGCCCTGCCAATGAACTGATCCAGTTCTTCGTCATCGTAATATTCTATTTTTTTGCTGACAGCTGCCAGCAGGCTATCCCGTTCGCATACTTCGTGTTGTCCGCAGCATTCCACATCTACTTCCTTCACTTCCGGCATACGGTCCAGTTCGCCCTTTTCTATTTTCTTTTGCAGTCTTTTGTTGCGGATAATTCCGGCTATCAGCGCAATGACACCCAGCAACACCAGACTTATAATAAGTATCCACATGACAATATAACAGTTACCAATCAATTTTGTGCAAAGTTACTTATAAATTTGCATTCTATCATGTATGCTATCTATTTCTTTCGTACTTTTGTATGTTACCTACAAAATAAACATTGGCGGGTGAATTAAATTTCACCAATCAATGAAAATGACTTAAGATATTTGAAGTACAATGAAGAGAGATTATTTACTATTAGCGTTACTGTTGGTTGGAAACATTACTTTTGCCCAATCTCCTATTGAGAGGGCCTTGAATACAATTAACCGTTCCTCTGCCGAAGCTACTATCAACTTTTTGGCTAGTGATGAATTGCAAGGGCGTGAGGCTGGGTTTCATGGTTCGCGTGTGACTTCAGAATATATTGTTTCTTTGTTGCAATGGATGGGAGTATCGCCTTTGGCTGACAGCTATTTCCAGCCTTTTGATGCTTACCGTAAAGAACGTCAGAAAAAAGGACGTCTGGAAGTACATCCTGATTCCATAGCAAAACTGAAACAGGAAGTTCATCAGAAGCTTACCATGAGGAATGTATTGGGAATGATTCCCGGTAAAAATACCAAAGAATATGTGATTGTGGGGGCTCATTTCGACCATTTAGGTATTGATCCTGTACTTGATGGCGACCAAATATACAATGGTGCTGACGATAATGCTTCCGGTGTATCGGCAGTGCTGCAAATTGCAAGAGCCTTTTTAGCCAGTGGACAGCAACCCGAAAGAAATGTAATCTTTGCTTTTTGGGATGGAGAAGAAAAAGGACTGCTTGGCTCTAAATATTTTGTACAAACTTGTCCTTTCCTATCTCAAATCAAAGGCTATCTGAACTTTGACATGATTGGCCGTAACAACAAACCTCAACAGCCTAAACAGGTCGTTTATTTTTATACAGCCGCCCATCCGGTCTTTGAGGATTGGTTGAAAGAGGATATCAGAAAATACGGTTTGCAATTGGAACCGGATTACCGCGCCTGGGAAAATCCGATAGGAGGAAGTGATAATGGTTCGTTTGCCAAAGTAGGTATTCCGATCATCTGGTATCATACGGACGGGCATCCTGATTATCACCAGCCTTCCGATCATGCCGACCGATTGAATTGGGATAAGGTCGTAGAAATCACCAAAGCCTCTTTTCTCAATATGTGGAAGATGGCAAATGAGAAGTCTTTTTAATGAAGCAGATAAAATACAATCCTGATAATTAGCGGGAAAAGTCAGGATTGTATTTCTTATTTTTTGAGTATTCTTTTTAAATAGTCGATAGGTGGCAAATTCACAGTCTCAAAACTTCCTTTATAAAATACAGCAAAATTATTAAAAACACACGGTAACTCTTTTGCTTTCTGTAGCGTATCTACTTGAATAAAAGAAACAGGGACATCATTTGTTTCACAATATTGTTTGATCATTTCAATGTATTTATAGATGTAGGGGCATTGCATATCATAATAAATCGTCAGTTCCTCACTTTCTATTTTCAGATTTTTGGCATTTGGCGCAAATTGCGGTACTGTTCCGTCGAAAGAAAGAGCAAGCAATTCATATCCGTTATCAGTAGTGTCAACCACCTCAAAACCAAATTTCTTTGCAAATGATTGGTCGGAAAGCCAGCTCTTCTGTTTTTTTGCCCCAAGCATACAAATGCCGGATCTACCTTTTTCTTTGGCATCGGCTATACAGTACTCTATTAATGCTTTCCCATATCCGTTTCCTCGGGGGCTACCTAGCACCCATAAACAATACAGATAATAATAGTTGTCGCCGATGACGGGAACCCAAGCTGTTTCAAGAGGGGCATATTCAATGAAAACCGTAGCTTTGGCGTTTAACTTTCTAAAGACATGGCCTTCATTCAGCCGGTCGGAAAGCCATTGCCGTTTTGCTTCAATACCAGGATGAGACTTTTTGCTGCGGATGATGCAGCATAAATGCTCATTAGAAAGATTTTCTGTTGTTAAGTTTGTAAAGTCAGTATTCATATACACCTTTGTTTCAAGTTAGATATTATCAATCGGATAGTGTAGTAATTGTAATACTTGATTAGCCCGGTTGACAGATAAGCAAATACAAATGTAGTGAATTTTGCGGATAATCTCTGTTGGGTGACTATGGAAATCACAAAGACTTTTTATACATCTGCAGAGGATGTTGAACGAGAACTCATGCGAATGTAAAACTTCATTGCCTAACTTAGGATTAGATTGACCGCAGTTCTACCTAATCTGGAGCGAGACAATGAAGTTTATAAAAATAAAAAGATAACAGATATATAATATTAAGGTCGATATATTTGTAAACTCAAAGAGTTGTTCTTTTATCTTTTTATTATTCTACAGGTTGTGCGCCAGTGTCGCCTTCAATCTTCCATCCCGGGTTCTGATAAACGACTGAACTTGTAAAATCATTCTTATCCGAGGCTGTCTGACGAAATACAGCCATACCTATCGGATTCAGATAATGAGCAGGTGTAAAGAGGAATCCCTTCTGCCCGGCAATCAGATTATTCTTCGTGATTTTTTCGTATGGAAGAATATATTTACTTAAATCAGGTGAGGACATATTACCTTCTGCCGGATCTACTTTACATAAATCTGCCAGTTGCGTTTCATAGTTGCTTCCCCAGTATAGCATACCTTCTACACGGTAAGATTTGGATATCAACTGGTCGCATGCACGCCAGCGTTTCAAGTCTTCCCAGCGCAAAGCTTCTGCACAAAGTTCGTTACGGCGTTCACGGCGGATATTATATAACGTCGCGTCTATCAATTGGCCATGAGAATAAGCACCGAAATCGCCTTTAGCCTCTTCGCTCATCTGTGTTGCAGCGATTGTCTTATTATAGTCTTCGTCCACTTTGGCGCGTCGGCGTAAAGCTTTCCAATATCCGTCGGCTGTTCCGTCGATTCTACCATTTTTTTCATACGAAGCTTCCATGTAAATCAACATGGCTTCTGCCGCACGGAAAACAATACCACCTGATGTTCCCGCACTATGGTCATTTGCCATGTGACTGGAGTAGTGTTTGCCTTTTTTGATGATGAATCCGGTTGTTGCCAAACTTCCTTTATCGCCATAAATGAAACGGATTGAGCAATAACTGGGAGTTCCGTCATCACCGTAATAATTCACATCACCTTTATTTTCGGTGTTGGCATCACCCGGCTTTTTGGTAAAGATAACAATGCGTGAATCACGATTCTGTAAAGTGGAATTTACTCCTTCTTTCTCCCAATCGGGATTATAACCGGAACCGGCTGCATAGATGGGAAGCCCATTGCGCATCAGGAACGAATTGACCATGCCACGAGTCCATCCGGAACCACCGCCATTGCGTGCCAACTCCATTTGCAAGTTGCTGGTTACCAATCCTTCCTTGAACTGTTTCCACATCAGTATTTCATCATATCCTTCCATGTTTTCATCGCAGAACATGGTGTAGTAAGGATTGATGGAAACCAGACTGGCGTTCATACCTTCGGGGGTATCGGTATTGTCTGCCAGTTTTCCGACGATATAGTCGCCTACCACTTTTGATGACTTCATTGCTTCATCAAGAAAATAAGCCACTTCTGCATCACTATTAAAACCGCTTACATCTGCGGGATTACCCGGCCATCCTTTTCCACCGGGTACAAAAGCTGTTCCTTTGTGATACTTTTCCCAAGTTGCTTCGAAGAGGGCAACGCGTGCACGTAGCAAGTGAGCTACGTTTTTGCTGATGCGATTCTTGCCACCGGGACTTTTATCAAGCAACAATTCTGTTGCTTTTTGCAAATCGTCCAGAATGAAGCGTGCCACCTTATTACGCGGCTGGCGCTTGCTGGATTCCACCAAAGTCTCTTCTATGTCGGGCAATGCAGTAGTGATAATAGGCAGATCTCCTAAAGAAACCAATAATTTATAATAATTGTATGCCCGGATCACGTACATTTCTCCGATATAATGCTTCACATTATCCTGATTGCCGGTAATAGTGCCTGCTTCGAATTTCGGTAAAGTATTATCAAAGAAATAGTTGCAGGTTCGTATTTTGCTCCAGTCCCATTCGCCTTCACCAGACGGCACCTTCTTTTGCCCGGGTATCCAGAAGGCCGGTGAGTCACCACTGGCTTGGTTATCAGTATCATTATCTTTGCCGAAGAAATTGATGCCATACGCATCGGTCACTGTTTCAAATGGGTAAGCATTGATTGTGTATGCAGCCAGATCACTTTCGGATGCAAAATATTTTTCGGGAATTACTTTATCCAGTGGTTCCCTGTCGAGAAAATCATTGCAACCGGTCAGTCCGCCCAATAGCAATGTTCCTATTGTCAAAAGTTTAATATGTTTTTTCATAATCGTTTATCATTTAAAATGTTGCACTTAAACCGAATGATACAGTCTTGGATAGCGGATAGGTACATCCGTCCCAGTTGCCGATGCCAACAGTTTCGGGGTCAAACGTATCGGCCAGACTGGTAATAGTAAATAAATTCTCTGCTGAAACAAAGAATCGCAGATTGTTGACGCAGAATTTTTCTGTCAAAGATTTAGGTAATGTATAACCTAAAGTAACATTTTTCAGACGGCAGTAAGCCGCATTTTGCAAATATCCGGTCTGTGGATTACGGTTTCTATCATTCTCGAGAGGACGCGGATAATAACCACCCAGGTTAGCTCCTAGCGGATTAGTCGTATCTTCTCCGCGGAAATAGTCCAGATGAGGTTTGAAAAAGTTGGTTTGCCAGTAGCCTACTGCTCCCCAGAACATTGTAGAACCACTCCCCGGCATATAATCACGTTTCATCGTTCCTTGGAAAAATAATTTAAGGTCGAACCCTTTCCAGGCGGCATCCAGATTCAAACCAAAGTTGTAGCGTGGTGTACTGTTGCCTATTTTCTTCAAATCACCATGATCAGCCAGTGTTTTGTTACCTCTGCTGATCTGGCCGTCACCGTTCAAATCCGCATACATGATGTCACCTGCTCCCCAGCCGGAACCGAGTACATCCTGTGCGCCATTGGGCATACCGGCCAAATGATCTTTCATCTCTTGATCGGTCTTTGCGATGCCGATTGTTTGGAATCCCCATATATCACCTACGTGAGCGCCTGCATAATACGTATTATTATTGTCTTTATCTAAAATTGTGTTTGACGGATTGGGGTATTTATCAATAACCACTTGATTGTCTGACAAAGATAAGGTAACTCCATACTTAAAGTCGCGTATCTGGTCGCGCCAGTTCACCTGTATTTCCCAACCTTTGGAAGTCATATCGAGGTTGTTTACTTTGGGAACGGCAATGCCTAAGAGATTGGGTAGTTCGGGGGCGGGGCCTACCATGTTTTTAGATTTACGCTGGAAATAGTCGAATGTTACATTCAAACGATTGTTGAGCATAGATAAGTCGAAACCTAAATCCAGTGTTTGCGTCTTTTCCCATGTCAGTAAGGAAGATACCAGCGCGGATTCTTTGGAAATATTTGGTTTTACGCCATTTACCAGCCAACTGCCTAGTGCGTAATTGCCCCATTGGTCTTTGTTAATATCAATAGTTCGATAGAATGGATACCAGTTATCTGTGTTTTGGTTGCCCAATTCACCCCATGAACCACGTATCTTGAATGTGCTGATTAAATCGGTCAGGTCTTCAAAAAATGCTTCACGGGCCATGTTCCATCCTAAGGAGAATGATGGGAATAGATTCCAGCGGTTATCTCGAAGGAAACGTGAAGTGCCGTCATATCTCATATTTACTTCAGCCAGATAACGTCCTTTGTAGTCGTAATTAACACGTCCGAAGAAGCCGGCTGTAGCCCATTCGGAGTACCCTCCTCTGTTTTGTGCATTTGTCTGCGTGGTGTTCAAGGTAGCCACTTCCGACATGATACCGTCTTGGGAAGCGGTAATATCACGTTGTTTGAATAGTTCGCTCTGAAAACCCAGCATCACTTTAAAGTTGTGCCCGCTTTCTAATGATTTGCCGTATTCGGTAAAGATGTTCGGATTGAAGAAATTGCTCTTATAAGCATATTCTGTAACGCTGGAAGTTTGATTGGCAATAATGTAGGGATTTTTACTCACATCATAACCATAAACGGTTTGATAATCGGTATGGTTGAAATTATAGTTGGAACGGTAGTTCAATTCTACGTTAATTTTCCAGTCTTTGATGGGTTCCACGATGAAAGCAAGCTGGTGTGCCATCACGTCTTTTTGTGATTTATATCGGCCTCCTTCTGTTAATTGGTAAATCTTGGATTCGACAGTATAGAATCCGTTTGGGTCTACTACCGGAATGACAGGCCAGTAGCGACATACATCGAAATAGAATACATTACTTTTGATATCGCCTCCGGCAAATGAAGGAGCTTCATAATCCGTCCGGTTAAAACGCATACTATAGCTTATTTTCAACCATTTGGTTAAGTCCGCATTGATTTTTGCAGTAAAGGAGTAGCGTTGTTTGTTATCATCTCCAAACTTCAAGAGACCTCCTTGGTCCAGATAATTCGCAGAAAGATAATATTGTATTTTATCCGTTCCACCATTTACGCTCAATGAATGCTCGTGGGTAAAGCTATTACCAAATAACGTTTTTAACCAGTCGGTATTGCCGGTAGGCATCACGTCTTGCCGTTGGGGATCATCGAATGAATTCCATCTTCCCGCATCGGTCGGCCACATATATTGTGTGCTTTTTCCTGCTTGAAAATCCAGAATTTGTTGAAGTTTGGTGGCGCTATACATGGGAGTCTGTCCACCATTAGTTAACTGGTCATTGACTGCCAGAGCAAAATTGTATGAATCTGCCATTTCAGGCATATTCAAGGGAGATACAAAACGGAAGTTGTTATTATAGTTAACTACCGTTTTTCCCGACTTACCTTTCTTTGTTGTAATCAGGATGACTCCACCTGGTGCCCGCGAGCCATAAATGGAGGAAGCGGCTGCATCTTTCAGTACAGAAATATTCTCAATGTCCTGTGGATTGATAGCGTTCATGTCTCCCTCCATACCGTCAATGAGCACCAATGGTTCTACCTTTGAACCAGCTCCAATTGTTCCAACACCACGAATATTGAATTTTTTGTCTGAACCTAAGGAACCACCACCATCACCAGTAGAGATATTCATACCCGGAACCATACCTTGCAAAGCTTCTATGGTAGAGTTAACGGGACGTGCCGAAATTTCTTTTGCTCCTACCGTAGATACAGATCCTGTTACATTCACTTTCTTTTGTGTGCCAAAAGCAACCACAACAACTTCATCCAATGTTTGTGTATTGTCTTTAAGGATGATATTCAATGATTGTCCTGTGAATTTGATTTCTTGAGTCTGATAACCAACAAAAGAGACTACAATAATATCTCCGGTTTTTACATTGTTTAAAGAGAAGTCACCGTTGATTCCGGTGATTGTACCGTTCGTCGTACCTTTGGCTACGACGGATGCACCGATGATGGTTTCACCTGCTGCATCTTTTACTACACCCTTACAAGTAGTACCCTGTTGTACAACGGAAACTTTTAGAGTGCTTTCACCAGTTTCCGGATAAGCTGCTTCTACTGACATTGTCAGTAGGAACAACAACATACTAACTGACTTTAGTTGTTTTAACATAGCATTGAATTTAGAGTTTTTCCTAGAATCCGGAATTACTTTTAATAAGTTCTTTCAGAACTTATTCCGTGCGTAAAACGTTGGATTCAAAGCCTTAAATTCAAAAAAAGAGTCATCTTTTAAGCGATCTTTTCTACTTGTTTTATACCCATTTTATATCTATTTCGTACCTGTTTGTGTTAGATGAAATAACAAGGATGATGAAATAAACAAGTAGTTTCATTTCAATATGAAGATAAAATACGGCTTTGGGTA